>NZ_DJUM01000046.1:0-4637 GCF_002440475.1 Exiguobacterium sp. UBA6282
TCGACCTTCCTTTTCTGTCGTTTGGACGAAGCCGTTCGTCTTGACCTTATGTCTCGTCTTAGCGCTCGCTACGGCGTCCCTCTTCACGGGCGTCTACGAACTACGGAGTGCCGCGAACGATTTCGATATGTTCTGGATCACGCGCGTTCCGCGGACGCTCGCCTTGATGCTGACCGGTGCTGCGATGGCGATGGCAGGACTTGTCATGCAACTGATCACCCAAAACCGGCTCGTTGAACCAACGACGACGGGAACGATCGAATGGGCAGGACTCGGACTGTTAGCCGTTTACTTACTCGTTCCGGCACCGTCGCTAATGATGCGGATGACCGGTGCTATTCTTTTTGCATTCATCGGGACGATGGTCTTCTTCTGGTTTCTCCGTTCGGTCCGACTGCGTTCATCGTTGATCGTCCCAATCATCGGTCTGATGCTCGGAGCCGTCATCTCTGCGATTTCGACGTTCCTCGGCTTGTTCTTCCGTGCCAGTCAGGCAATCGAAGGCTGGTTCGTCGGTTCGTTCGCGTCCGTTCAGATCGGTCGCTACGAGTATCTCTGGATTATCATCGGAGTCACGGTCTGTATCTTCTTCCTTGCGAGTCGCTTGACGCTCGTTGGGCTTGGCGAAGACATCGCGACGAGTCTCGGTGTCAACTACAACCGGCTGATGCTGATTGCGACCGGACTAATTGCCCTATCCGTCGGTGTCGTCGCGACTGTCATTGGCAATTTGCCCTTCCTCGGCTTGATCGTTCCGAACATCGTCTCGATGTTTCGCGGTGACGATCTTCGTAGTAATTTGCCGTGGGTCTGTCTGATTGGCATGGCAACGATTCTAATTAGTGATCTGATTTCACGCACGATCATCCGCCCGTTTGAACTGCCGGTCTCCTTGATTCTCGGAACGGTCGGAGCAGCCGTCTTCATCATCATTCTGTTACGTCGGCGGAAGACTGGAGGTGTCAGATGAGTACCGCGATTAGACAACAAGAACATACAAGAAATCAACCGAGCGTTACACGTGAAACCAATCGCCGGGCGTCTGCCTTTCAGTCGAAACGACTCGAGCGCTGCTACTGGATTCTCCTCATCCTGTTCCTTAGCGGCGGAGTGTTCAGTACGATTGGTCTCTTGCTCTACAATAATCCGGTTCCGGTTGATTCTCCGTCCTTTTGGCCGGTCGTCGAACGCCGGATCACGGCAGTCATCACGATGGCGATTGCAGCAATTTGCCAAAGTCTCGCGACCGTCGCCTTTCATTCGATCACGAGCAACCGAATCATCACACCGTCCCTGCTTGGTTTTGATGCCCTTTACTCAACGATCCAGACATCGATGATCTTTTTCTTCGGTGCGGGAGCACTCGTTGGCTTTACCGGCACGAGCTCCTTTTTGACACAGGTCGCGATCATGCTCGCGATGAGCCTCTTGTTATACGGATGGTTATTGTCTGGTAAGTACGCGAACTTGCAATTGATGTTACTCGTCGGAATCATTCTCGGTACTGGTCTCAACTCGCTGTCGTCATTCATGCGAAAGATGCTCGCGCCGTCCGAGTTCGATATCTTACAAGCGCGCCTGTTCGGTTCGGTCACGAATGCCGACGCAGCTTACTTCCCGATCGTCATTCCGGTCGTCCTCGTCGTTGGTCTGTTGCTCTACTTTTCGTCCGGACGACTCAACGTCGTCGCACTCGGAAAAGAGGTCGCGACATCGTTCGGTGTCAATCATCGCGGCAGTGTCATCTACTTCTTGATTTTGATTTCACTCCTGATGTCGATGTCGACGGCTCTGATCGGACCATTGACGTTCTTTGGTTTCTTAGTGGCGACGCTCAGCTATCAAGTCGCTGCGACATACGATCATAAATATGTTTTCCCGATGGCATTCGCAATCGGCTTCTTCGTTTTAACGACTGCCTATTTCTTCATGTATCACATTTTCAACACGCCAAGCGTCGTCTCCGTCATCATCGAACTGTTCGGCGGGCTGATTTTCCTTATCGTGTTGCTTAGAAAGAGGTCCCTATGATATCACTCGAACAAGTTAAAAAATCGTATACAGACGATGTCAGAATCGGTCCAATCGACTTAACGATTCCAAAAGGCGGTTTCACGGCTTTGATTGGTCCAAACGGCGCTGGCAAGTCGACGACGTTGATGATGATCGGCCGTTTGCTTGATCTCGATGCCGGACAGATCGAAGTCGCCGGGATGGACGTGACAAGTAGCAAATCGAAAGACTTAGCAAAGATCATCACCATCCTGCGACAGGAAAATCATTTCGTGACCCGGCTGACAGTCCGGCAGCTCGTCGGCTTCGGACGGTTCCCTTACTCGAATGGTCGCTTGACGGCTGACGACGAAACGATCATCTCGAAATACATCGATTTTCTCGAGCTGACGTCGCTTGAGAACCGCTACCTCGACGAATTATCGGGCGGACAGCGACAACGGGCCTATGTCGCGATGGTACTTTGCCAGGAAACGGAATACATTCTACTCGACGAACCCCTCAATAATCTCGATATCGCCCGTTCGGTCCAGATGATGGGGTACCTGCGACACGTCGCTGATACGTTTGGACGGACGATCATCACCGTCTTACACGATATCAATTTTGCTGCGAAATACGCTGATCACATCTGTGCGATGAAGGACGGACAAATTGCTGCATTCGGAACAGTCGCCGAAGTCATGAATGAAGCGCTATTATCCGAGATTTTCGAGACACGGCTTGAGATCATCGAAGGTCCGTATGGTCCAATTGCTGTGTATTGATACTTTATATAGAAGAGAGGAATGAACGATGCAGATCGATTGGCTACCACTAGAACAAGTAACGCAAGAAGGCGAACACACCTACACGTTTCATTTGAAACGCCCGGATGATTTCGTTTGGGAGGAAGGCGCACACACGCATATGGCACTGGAAGGTTTTAATGCAGGCGAAAAGCCGAACCGCAGTCTGATCCGGCATATGTCGATCTCGACGCTCCCTCATGAAGGAACGATCGGGATCACGACACGGATCAAACCGGAATGTTCCGTCTTTAAGCAGACACTTCAGCAACTAAAAATGGGTGAGAAGATTGCTTTGTTTAAGACGCATTCGAATATTCCACTGCGTCGGGAAGGTCGTACAGTGTACTTACTCTCAGCAGGCGTTGGTTTGGCAACGTTTCGTCCAATCATCTTGCAATATCAGACTGACAAAAATGGCATTCCGCACATGCACTCGTTGAACGTTGATTCTGCGCGAACTGAACTATTCAAAACTCAGCTTCTTTCACATGAGCAGTTTAGCCCTGCTTATGTCGAAAATCGCTCTGCTTACTACGATGCTGTCAAAGCGATGACAGCGGACAAGGAAGGTTTGTTCTACATCGTTGGTAGTGATGAATTTCTCCGAGATACGATTAACGTGTTACAAGGTGCTAACATTCCAAAGGCTCAGATTATGATTGATAAACGCCAAGACCAATTGGATACGTTTTTGGCATGAAGAAGACCGGGACATTCACACTGTCCCGGTCTCTTTTTGTATGACGAACAAAGGATCACTTATCCGAAAATAAATACAATGGGTAAGAATAATCCGCTCATCAAGAGCATCCCTACTATAACAGCGATACTCGATTTGAAAACCGACAACGTTTCGTCCTCTAAAGGCTGAAGCCGTTTTATAGGAATGAGCATGGTCAATGAAGCAACGACTAATGCTAGTGGCTCAAGAATCGTTCGGCTCATCGAAAAGAACAAATCGATCATTAAAAAGACATTCAATACAAAGAAAAATCCTAATAACCGAATAATCATGGCTTTATTCATATGTACTCCTTCATAGCTACTATCTATTTGGATTGTTTCTTGAAACAGAATGCACTCTAATCATAGCGCTTCAAAGAATAATTTTGGAAACGCATTCAAATAACTGGTGATTTGATATCGTTGTAAGTCATACTGACAGTAGGTATTAGAAAAGGAGTGTTGAAGATGGAATACAAAAAAGGACTCGAAGGCGTCATTGCTGCTGAAACACAAATCGGTTTAGTCGATGGAACATTAGGTCATCTTATCTATCGTGGACACTGGGCAAAGGAACTCGCATTATCTTATTCATTCGAAGAAGTGGCGTATTTCATCTGGAACGGTGCGTTCCCGACTGAATCGGAACTTTTGACATTCAAGGAACAGATGACAAGCTATCGTGAACTTCCTTCTTACGTAAAGACGATTCTCGATACATTGCCGAACGAGATGGATGTCATGAGCACGATGCGCACGGCAATCTCTGCGCTTGGTACACCCGCTTTCGCTTGGCCACCAACAATCGATCAAGCGATGCACTTAACGGCACTCTTACCAACAATCATCGCCTATAAGTATCAAAAAAATCAAGGCGCTGACTTCATCGAACCGAATCCGGAACTTGATCACGTCGCGAATTATATCTATATGATCAAGGGACACTTACCAAGTGACGTTGAGATCAAAGCACTGACAGCGTATCTGATCTTAACAATCGAACACGGCATGAATGCTTCGACGTTCGCTTCTCGTGTCGTTGTCTCGACGGAATCGGAAATGATTTCCGGCGTCTGTGCCGCGATCGGATCCATGAAAGGACCACTTCAT
>NZ_DJUM01000046.1:4710-37205 GCF_002440475.1 Exiguobacterium sp. UBA6282
TCTATAAAACACGCGATCCGCGTTCAGAAGCCTTAAAAGTCGTCTCAAAAGATCTCGCGCAAGAAAGCGATTGGTTCAATCTGATTACACAAATGGAGCAAACAGCAATTGATTTACTCGAAGAGTACAAACCAGGCAGAAAACTCTATACGAACGTTGAGTTCTTTGCGGCAGCCGTCTTAAAAGGACTCGATATTCCGAAAGAACTGTTCACACCGACGTTCACATCTAGCCGCATCATCGGTTGGACGGCACACATCCTTGAACAAGCAGGAGACAACCGAATCTTTAGACCACAATCGTTGTATACGGGTCCGATGCCAGAAAAAGCGGCTAAGTTTTAATCCGCCTTCTTTTTAACAATTTCTTAAAAAAAGTGGAGCGATGTATAGCATCACCCCACTTTTTTGATGTTTTATTCAACGACTTTCTCTAATGTTAAATTCAATATCTCTACTTCACATCCTGCCGCTTCTACATCCGGGCTACAGGCGTACGGTCCGATCTTCAAATCGGTCACGTCATGTAAGTGTGCGATCCGGAGTTGCTCTTTGTACTCTCCTGTTATGTGATACAACGTGACGTCTTGATTGAGATAATGAAGTTCAAAGACGAGCGGCGCATCAAATAGTGTATTGTCGACATCCCGACACGACCAGTCCGAGTACCCAAAGCTCGTCACGACGGCACCAAGATGAGATGGACCATCCGGAATGAACTCAGCCGAGACTTTCACCCAGTGGTCATCGTTCACATATAGTAAAATCCCCGCTTGATCATATGTAGCATTCGGTTTTAATTTCACTTCAATCCGGCATTTGAATTCTCCATTTGGAGCATCCTGCAACAACGCATGCCCCGTCTGACGATTAAACTGATAATGTGTGTTGCGCCAAAAATCCGTATCCGGATCCGTCATGAAGCGTAACGGTGTCTCTTGTTCGATACGTGTCGGTCGATTGATCCACTTCATCGATAGTATCCTCCCTCTTAACGCCCTCTTAACTTCCTTAACTTTCGATAGCCACGAATGAGCATATCGAGCATACAATCCCTCCTATTTTCTATGAACCCTTAGACTACTTTACGAAGTCGTTGCATATCCTTATTCAATGCTGATCGTTTCAAACGTCGATTCCGTATTAAGTATTGCACATCCGACCGGTTATCGTACATCAGTTGGATATGGAAATAATTGATATATTCAAGAATCGCAAAAATATATAAAAACAAGGTGATTCGTAATCCATACACCGGAAGCTCAGATTGAAAACGAATCCAGTCGATTCCGAACGTGCACGTCGTCAGAACGATTAGAATAATATTGATGACACGACAGTGGCGTAATCGTCGGACGACCGGTTTCGGGGTATTCGACGTTCCTTCTTTCTTCAGACGTCTCCACTTGCTATACCAATACCAAGCCCCCTGAATCAACAACAGTTCGAACAAAAACAGTGACATCCAAAATGCACTGAGTTCAAATAATTGAAGTTGCGGAAAGACACGATTACCAAACCAGCTGAGTGGTAAAATCGTGATGACCGTGAACAATTCCCCTCGGTATAGATAGGCGAAGCGCTCGGCAACGATCTGCCTCATGGCGCCACCCAGTCAATCCGGAATTTACTTCCTGGACCAAGNNGCGGGCAGACGGATCTTGCGGTGTTAGATCAATCGTCGACGGACTCATGCGCGATTCAACGGATCGAATGACATCCCGCGCCGGATCAAATCGATTCGTTTCCGTATCCCGTTGTTCTTGTCGTCCGTTCGCGAATGCCCGAAGTACGATGACTCCGTCTTGCTCTGCTTCAAATTGCCGAATCGTCGCTTCCGTCAACCGTGGATCGCCGACAAGGATTCGGTCGACAGTCGCTATTAAGTCCAGATAACTTGCGAACGGTGCCACTCCCCGATGGTCTTCAAGTGTCGGTAACGTCTCGAATAACGGTCCGCGAAGTGTTCCGTCGCCCGGTATGAATGCTTGGACGCGTAATCCTTGCGCCTGCAACCAGGCATTTTTTTCGTCAAACCATGTCCGGTCGAGTCCGGTTTCCGGTCGCGGATAAAAGTTATGCCACGCTTCCGTACGTTCGAGTTGCAGACCATGTGCCTTCATCTCAGTTAATTCGTCTGCCGTTAAGGTACTGGCATTGAGTGCGACCATCATCTGGTTCGATAATGTCGCGATTTGTTGCGGACTGATGCCGTAATCAAGCCGCAGTCCGGTGACACCCCAGTCCGTTAGCGTCGCTGCCGTCTCCCACGTCTTGCCGAGCGTCGCAAGTGACGACGGTGCGATGTCCGCTACGAGCTCATACCCGAGTGTCTTTGCTACACGACCGAGCGCTTGCAAGCGTTCGACGTACAGTAAGGAATCATCCTCAGGGATATGAAGCGATGTAAAGAGCGACGTAAAGCCGACGGTACGCATCCGCTGCAACCACTCATTCGTCTCATCCGTGATTGGTTCATTTAAATAGATCGATAATCCTTTCATCGACTCACTCCTTCACTTCTCTACTTAGGGAAAAAGCAGCTGATTCCTTCTTTTTCGAAGGATTCAACTGCTTTTCAATACTTTAAATACCGTCTGCCATTTCTTCTTTGAAACCGAACCAGTACGTGAACAGGAAACCTGCCGCGTACGAAATGACGAGACCTCCGATATACGTCAAGTACATTCCGTTATCGATCAACGGTGTTAACGATAAACCGGATACGCCGACACCAAGTGCCGTCGTCTTCATCGTCGCTTGGAAGGCACCACCGACCGCTGCCCCGAGACATGCCGTTACGAACGGTCGACCAAGTGGCAATGTGACCCCGTATAACAACGGTTCACCGATTCCGAGGAATCCGACCGGGATCGCCCCTTTGATGATGTTACGCAAACGCGGGTTACGCGTTTTGACGAAGATCGCCATCGCTGCCCCGACTTGACCTGCTCCTGCCATCGCAAGAATCGGTAAGAGTGGTGTGTTGCCGATCGTGTTCAAGAACTCGAGATGGATTGGTGTCAATCCATGGTGGAGACCGACCATGACGAGTGGTAGGAAGAAGCCGGCAAGTACTGCCCCAGCAAGTGGTCCACCGACCTCAAGTACGGCATTGATTGCTTTCATGATGCCGTCTGACAACAGTCCAGCCACCGGCATGATCGCATACAGCGAAGCAAACCCGACGATCAACACTGTCAACAGTGGCGTAAAGATGATGTCGATCGATGCGAACATGAAACGACGGATGTGTTTCTCAAGATACGTCATCAACCACGCGGCAAAGATGACCCCAAACAAGCCACCCCTGCCCGGAACAAGCGGTTCCCCGTAAATCGTAATGTCCGCAAGTACCGGATTAAATAGAATCCCACCGGCGATTGCGCCGAGTACCGGCGTCCCACCGAACTCCTTCGCCGTGTTCCAGCCGACAAGGATTGCGAGATATGCAAAGACCGTCCCACCGATCAATAATAATATTTGCATCCAGGTCTGTGTTGCATCGACACCCGCGTTCTTCGCGAAGTTGGCACCCCCGTTGATGATACCGGAAGCAACAAGACCCGGAATGAGCGGGATGAAGATATTCCCGATCCGGCGTAAGAAGCGCTTGAACGGTGACTGTTGTTTCGCTTTCACTTTTTGCCGCTCGACCGCTGCTCGTTCTTCTGGTGTCAAATTCGGATCCACTGACTCTTCCCCAATCGCGAGTCCCGTCTCGCGACTTAAGTGATCTGCCACACGATTGACCGTTCCCGGACCGACGACGATTTGTAACGTTTCGTCATCGATGACCCCCATGACCCCATCAATCTGTTTTAGAGCATCGATATTTGCTTGCGTCGGGTCCTTTAAAGATAAGCGAACTCGCGTCATGCAGTGCGCAAGCTGTCGAAGATTATCTTTTCCACCGACGTGCTCAAGGATCGCCTGTGCCAGCACTTCTTCCTTCTTCATCGTGTTTCCCCCTTAGAGTGCGTCTCGGACGAATCCGTTCGCTTGCTGTAATCGTTCGACGGCTTCCGTGTACGGAATGTTTGCGAGAATCATGACGATCGCCGTCTTAACGTGTCCGTGCGCTTCATGGAAGATCCGTTCCGCCGTTACGGCATCGACTCCTGTCGCCTCACTGATCATCCGCTTCGCCCGGATCTCGAGTTTTTCGTTCGTTGACTGGACGTCGACCATCAGGTTTTGATAGACCTTGCCAACACCGATCATCGCCGCCGTCGAAATCATGTTCAAGACGAGCTTTTGCGCCGTTCCAGCCTTTAATCGTGTTGACCCCGTCAAGACTTCCGGACCTGTTTCGACTTCGATCGCATAACGCGCGTGCCGACTGATGACCGCATTCGTGTTACAAGAGATCGCTGCCGTCACCGCTCCAACTTCCTTCGCGTAATCAAGCCCGCCGATGACATACGGCGTCCGTCCGCTTGCTGCGATCCCGATGACTGTATCACGTGCTTCTAACTGGAGCGCTTTCAAATCATCGACGGCAAGTGTCCGACTATCCTCAGCTCCCTCAACGGCTTTAATCAACGCGCGTTCGCCACCAGCGATCAAACCGACGACCATATCTGGTGAGACCCCGAACGTCGGTACACATTCTGCTGCATCAAGAATCCCGAGCCGCCCGCTCGTACCAGCACCGATGTAAATCAAGCGTCCTCCGGCATTAAATGACGTAATGACGTGTTTGACAACTTCAGCAATGACTGGTATCTGCGTTTGAATGACCGTTGCGACCGTCTGATCCTCGGCATTCATCACGCGCAACACATCTTCGACCGACATGTCGTCGAGATGCATCGTGCGCTCATTTCGACGTTCCGTTGCTAACTGATCTAACATCTGCTTCACCCTTTCTGTTATCCCTCCCTTTATTATACAATTAAGAAATTTTAATTCAATATTTTTTATTTAATTTTGAAATTAAATTTCTATATACAATAATAAAGTTCTTTTCTTCTTTTTCAGGATGGATCAGCAGATTTCCTGCGGGCTTCGCTGACCATCTCTTTTGAAAAATCGAGTAAGGAACAGACTTGGTCGCGACCGATCGTTTCAAGGAGCAATGGGATTCGTGGACCTAGGGTTGATCAATCGTCAGTTGATAGAGCAGCGTCGCATAGTATCATTAATAAACAAAAAGCTGATTTTCACCCGTTAGTTGCCTAAAGGACAAAAATCAGCTTCCTATGAAACCACTTTTTACATCTCATGTTACTAGTAGCATCATTCGTACCGGAACCTGCATGAGGCTCTAAGATATTTATTGAAGAAGTCGTTCACCAGAGGCGTAAATCATTTTAATTTCTCTTCCATATCCTCTACCGAACTAGAACTGTCGCTATTCTTTTCTTTCTCCTCAACGAGATATTCGATATCATATGTACCCGGCTCGATCGTACCGCCTTGTACCGTTTGTTTGAGAACGACGGTTTCTGATGCTTTGACGCGTTTCTTTTGTTGGCTTGTTTTACTCTGTTGCTTTCTTGAATCGAAGACGACAGTCCTTGATTTACTCTCACGAACGATGACATTCAACAAATGCCCAGAGCGAGCTACGACATCAAATGCATGGTCTCCTGTGTTCGTCAATTTGTATTCAAAGACGAGTCCCTCTTTCGTAGTCCCTTTGAAGGATGTCTCATTCGTCTCACTCCCACTTTGCGGTTGAATCATACAACCGGTCAAATAAAGAATCATAGGGATCAACAACCATTTTTTCATCTATAAAACTCCATTCTGTATAAAGAAATTGCTGAGTTACTCCCATCCTGGAAGTGGACGCGGTGGCTCCTCGACGAAGGCACGGTATCCGTCGAAGCTCATTCCTTGCCGTTGTGGATTGTGGTTGCGAATCAAAGGATCACCCGTCTCGTCCTCGTTTTGCCAAAATCGGTGTTCCGTTTGAAAGACCTTGATCGACGAATACTGGAATCGCTCTGCCATTAAATATTCTCGAACCGATTGCATCACTTTTTCAAAGCGCGCATCCGAGTCGTAGCTAGCGCCGAGACTTTCTTTATCTTGTTTCCCTTCGAAAATCTTAACCGAGAAATAAGCATTCTTCTTCGCAATCGGGTACTCGATTTCAACGCGAACCGAGTCGACGAAGCGAATCGGTCGAGGTTTGCTCATTTCCTCTACGGAATTATGGTCCTCTACATAATAATCATCCGTCGCAATCGAGAACTCCTTGAACTCCCAGAACATATCCCCTTGCGCAATGATCGCATATTCGAGGAATGTGCCGAAGTTCTGTCCGATCGGGTCAGTCTCCTCTGTCGACAACTCATGAAACATCCAGTGCATATACGGCGTCTCCTCCGTCTTCGCATCTTCCGTATGAATCAAGACGTATCCTTCGTTCATTTCGCCAATCATCAAGAAATGATCGTAGTCTTCATGGATCAGGTCGTCCTCTTTAGCCTGGATCGTCATTTCAATGACTTTTTCAAGCGGATAGAGTTCGATGCCAAGACCTTGAATCATGAACAACTCCGCTCCGTCATGTAAACGAAGGAATGTCTTATATTCACTTGGTAACGTTAGGTTGAACTGTTTTTCAAACGACTGAATCGCCTGTTCCGTCACCGAGTCATTCAAATTGAATTGAGCGACTCCTGTATCGTATCGTCGCTGAATGAAGGTCGACCCGTGATTGATTTTTTGTGATAAGACGTCAAGTACCGCTTCGATTTGGTTCATTTCTTTCATGGGTCCCATCCTTTTCATTTTCGTATTCGTGAATGATACGACTTCACCCTATACACCATACCATTTTTTCAATTATTTGGTGTATTCCATCCTACTCGTTCTGTGGTATTCTCGTTCTAATATCATTAAAAAAATGACGAGGTGACCCATGTCTAAATCATCATCAATGTTACTCATATTACTCGCTGCGATCTTTTGGGGTACGACTGGGACCTCACAAGCCTTTGCGCCAGAAGATGCACACCCGATTGCAATTGGTGCCGTTCGTCTGGCTGTCGGCGGACTGTTCTTGCTCTGTCTCGTCTTCCTAAAAGGAAAGCTGACATTGCGTGACTGGCCACTGCGGACGATTTTACTTGCTGCCGTCAGCATGGCAGCTTACCAGCCCTTGTTCTTCTCGGCTGTTTTAATGACGGGTGTCGCTGTCGGTACCGTCGTTGCGATTGGTAGCGCACCAATCTTCTCCGGATGCATCGAGTGGCTGTTCTTAAAAAAACGTCCGGCGTTGCTGTGGTGGGCTTCAACCGGATTATCGATCACCGGTTGTCTGTTGCTTCTGAACAATCAAGGGACGGTCGCGATTGATCCAATTGGGATCGTTCTTGCACTTGGTGCCGGACTATCGTTTGCCGGGTATACGTTCGTCAGTCGTGATCTTGTCAAGACCCATGCGCCGCTGTCGGTCGTTGCCGTCATCTTTACGACGAGCGCCTTGCTGCTATCACCTCTGCTCTTCTTATTTGATCTCTCGTGGTTAGTCACGCCACGAGGAGCCGGAATCATCCTCCATCTCGGCGTCGTTGCAACCGGGCTTGCTTACTGGTTATTCGCAAAAGGGCTATCGAACGTACCGTCGTCGACTGCCGTCACTCTCTCGCTCGGTGAACCATTGACGGCTGCCTTGCTCGGTGTGTTCGTCCTCGGCGAACAGTTAAGTGGCACGGCTTGGTTCGGGATCTCGTTATTGTTACTCGGTATCGTCTTATTAATCAGTTCGTCTCGCCTAGCAACGCGCCAAACCGTTTTGACAGAAGAACGACAAACTCGGACTGGAGGCTAAATCATGCAAGAAATCACGCTTGAGAAACTACAATTTCGCGAAGATTATCACATCGGACTCAATCAGTTCTTGATGGATGTCGCAAATGGTAACCGATTGATCTTTCATTTCCGTGGGCATACGGAGGAGACGATGGTCATCGTCGGTGACTACAGCTGTAATTACTTCCGATTGACCTTCGAGGCGGATGCGATTCTGCTTCGTTCACCGGACCTCTATGAACTAAAAGAAGATGTCGAGATCAATCCGATTCCACTTCTGACGCTGACCGATTCAAAGCTACTGACGTTTGCTCGTAAAATGATGAATCTCGATCCTACAAAAGACTGGGTCCATTACTGGCTCCGGGCGTTCGAACAGGATTTTCATGTCTTGTCCCCCCGTCCACCGGTCCTGACTGATCTCGGACATAAACGAAGCGATGCAATCGTCACCTATTCATTTGATTCGTTCAACGCTGAATGACATAAAAAAGCCCTACCTCGCCAAAGGTAGGGTATTTCTTCGTCCCGCTGCAACGACTCGCGCTAAACGGTTCCCTTTATTATACATAAACAGGCAGCGTCTTTTCAATCGACTGGACAGAGTCGATTGGACTGAAGCGCTTGACGACCTGTCCCTTCCGGTCGACGAGGAACTTCGTGTAGTTCCATTTGATTTTCGACGACAGCAAGCCGGACTGTTCTTTCTTCAAGAACGTATAAAGCGGATGCTCGTCCGGTCCATTGACGTCGATCTTCTGAAACATCGGAAACGTCACGCCATAGTTCAGCTGACAGAACTGCATCGTCTCTTCCTGACTCCCGAACTCCTGCTGATTGAATTGATCACACGGAAATCCGAGCACTGTGACTCCTTGTTTCTCATATTTATCATAAAGCGCCTGTAGTTCGCCAAGTTGTTTGACGAGTCCACATTTGCTTGCCGTGTTGACGATCACGAGGACACGCCCCGCATAGTCACCTAATGAAACAGTCTCGCCCGCTGCGTTTTGTACGGTTGCATCGTATACGGTCTGCATGTTTCCCAGCTCCTTTGCCCCGAGTATAAGACAAAACGCCGCACCCTGTCGTTTTCAGGCATGCGCGTAATGCTTTACCAAATCGCCTCTTCTTTGTCGCTCAGTTTGATGACGAACGGTAAAATCAAGACGAACAAGAGACTAACATATCCGAGCGATAAGTAATGTTGCGAGTCTTTTGAAATGTATTGCTTCACGCCGCAGTTCGGACACGCTTTACCATGTTTCGCAAATCCGACAGCAAGCACTTCTTTCATTTTGAACGTATACTGGCAATTCGTACAACGTACCATTTGATCATCTCCTTCTTCCTTTTCTACTGGTGGATGCAGGAAAAAGTTTCATGAAATCGAAGGTAACCGACATCTTACCTCATGGATTCTTCCTGGTCGCTCAACCGAATCAGAAACGGCAAGAACAGGACGAACAAGAGACTGATATTCCCGAGTGAAAGATAAAATTGCGACTTTCGGGACATGTATTGTTTCACGCCACAGTTCGGACATGGTTTGCCTTTCCCATGTATTGCAACACTGACAGCGAGTAGTTCTTTTGTGTTGAACTTATACTGACAATTCGTACAGCGTGCCATGACATCATCCCCTTTTCTGTTATCTACTTATAGAGTTTGGAAAAGGTTCCGTTGCGTCGATAGGTTGTAAACGCATCTTCAAAAATTCATAGCTTCCACCATTCGTAGCTTGTTGGAAGCGTTCGACGGGAAGGAAGCCACTTTTCGTATACAGGCGAATCGCCCGCTCGTTGAATGTCGCGACAGCTAATTCGATTTGTTTAGGTGCATACCGGTCCATGATGAACGCAAGACCGGCTTCTAAAAATGCCACTCCATTTCCTCGGCCCGTCAAGTCTGGTCGCATGCCAAGCCCGACGTCAACGACGTCTGCGTTTGGTTCGAATACATAATAACCAATCAATTCTTCACGATCCAACACAGCAAAATAATGTTCCGCCCGCTTTGCTGGATCGAGAAATTCTGCTAAATCTTCTTCATCATTTGGCATATCATAAAATGCAAACGCCCCGTCATATTGCCACTCGTAGGCAATCTGTTCCGCCTGTCGTTGCGTCAGCGGTGAAAATGTATAGCTCATCAGGAGTCAGCTCCTCTTGGATTCCTCAACGAGATCGATTCTTTCGGTAGTCTAACAGTAGCGGCAATACGTTTAATCCGATCGAGATGAACGTCAACACCCACAGCGCCCGCTCCATGCCCGGTACGACGTCCTGTAACGCTGCCCAATCCTCCCGCGCCACGAATTCCGCGACGAGTCGGTATTCGGCGCACAGCGTCAGTGCCGTAAAACTCAGTCCGAGCACCATCAGGAAACGATAGTCCTTACCGATCAAATAAAATATGATGTTCAGTGCCGTAAATCCAATCGCCATTAAACCCAGTACGATCCACATCGTATCGTCTCCTCTCACCTCTCCTTTTTACTATATTTGGAATCCATTATTCGGTATATCCGCCTAGAGTTGGATTTTCCGACGAATAGATTCATACGAATGATAAATGGATATCATTTGTAAATGATTGTTTCAAGCGCTATAATCTTACTTTCGCATCCGCTGCTTAGGAGGAGATTACGCATGGAATCACTGAAGGAGTCATATGTAAAGCTTGACGGGTACGTCGTCGTCAAAAAAGATGGTGGTCATGTACCGCACGAGGAATTTCTCGTCGAATTCACCCGCTGGCTAGAGACGAAAGGTCGTGGCTGGACAGGACTTTCTACTCAAGTCGATCAAGACGGCAACGCCATCGACAATATCAAATAACTACATATCGCAAAAAGACCGGTCGAAGGAATGCTCCTTCGACCGGTCTTTCAATTGCTACTCCAAGAAGTTGATTCGTACTCCGATGATTTGTTTATCTCGATTTTTCTTTACTTTCAGATGATAAATACCGTCTCCATATCCAGACTCGGTCATGATACCCGCTTGAAACAAATGGACGTCCTGTTGACCGAAAAAGAGTTCCTCGGCTAGTTCCTCCTCACGAAACGCAACATCATCACCGATCAATACAAATCCTGAATCAATCGCGATCTCATGCGAGCGCGTCCATCTGCCCGTCGGCTGATTGACACCTTCGTATACTGTGAGTAAACGAACCGTTCCATCTGAATCATATGTGACGGAAGCCGTCCATGCGCCAGACTTCACTTGCTCCAAGACAATCGATGCTAGATCTTTTTCATTCGAATCCGTCACGAGCAGTCGATGACTACTAACACTAAAAGTACCCAGGGTAATCTTTTTATTAGCCCGGTCTCGTAACATTTCGGATTCTACCCATTCGTTGAGTGAAGAGGCACAGTATTTTTCAAGTCCCTTTTTAGGATGCCACGTGAAGACGAGCTCTTGTAAAAAACGACGTCGAATCCGGTAGCATAACCGTCTCCCATCTAAATGTTCACCAAAGCAGATCATATCCTCCGGTAAACCATCTGGACGATTTATGTGATGGTGGATGATATCTTCGACTTCAGAATGACTCGATTCAGTAGGTATCGAATAGAGTTGCCAGTCATGAAAGGCTGCACCATTTGATTCCTGCATGAGTGAAATGTAATCCGTCGGGAATTTTGAACCGAGGATTTTTTCTGCACGCTTTAGATCGATTAGTGATACACCCGGGCGTTTAGACGATGGATTGATCTGTTTGATGGCTGGTTTCATATAATACCTCCGATAGTTGAAGAATGAATTCACTCTTCATTCTCAGGTTCATATAGTTCGTCATTGATTTGATAAATAATTATTTCTTCCGGCCTACTGCGGATGACGTTTTCTAACGAGTTCATCGATACATCGTTTGAGCATATGAAAAAACCACAGCCGTCATGACCAGGCTTGATAAGTACCGATGGAGGATTTCGATTAAACGAAGCAACTGATAGATTTTGTCGGAACCCCTAATGCCGCCTTTCCTCAAATATAAATTTTAAATTATCATAATTCGAAATCACGTAGAAAACATTTTCTTCTCCTAACCAGTACGTCTCGCGAACGACGCGTCTGAGTGTTTCCTTGTTCTTTAACTCAACTGTGAAATAGAGAAGCGGATCTAAATGATGTTTGCGACTTGGATAAACCGTTTGAATGGTATAGTCAATATTCTGTTGCTGAAAGAACTGCTGATGTTGTTCCCTTAATATATATTCATCCGAAAAATACAGGTACAGCGGAAATTCATTTCGATGCTCTAAAAACTCAAACAAAATTATCTTCGTTGGTTAAACACATTTGTCTCCATCTGATGGATTTATTAAATATGCCGTTTTAATTGATTCGTCCATATCTAAAAAATGACCGAACAGACGCCCTAAATCACCCGTCACTGCATACTCTTCGATCCAGATTCTTGTCATGCTTATCTCGTTTAGTATGTAGAGATACCTCATTAATATTTATCTTTTGACTACTGTTCATATCATCCTACTCAAAAATATTATCTGTGCTAATCAAAAATATCTTCAAAACTTATACTTTTTAATTATGTCATTTCAAAGGTATTTTTTATATTGTCCTAATTTAATCTAGAGAGATTCTTAATAACTATATAATGACTGTGCAACACCAATCATACGAATACTAAATGTAACTTTTACCTGTGTCCTTTCACGACAGAAACTATAACACTTGGAAATTAATGCATTAACTGCATTTCAATATTCATATACGTTAGGTATATGATTGTTCGATGCGAAGATAGTTGTCCTATTGCTTAAATCCATGTCGTATAATAAACCATTTTGAGTTAGAATTAATATGGAAATTAAAATCATAAATGTACTAAATTAGGATTAAATAAATAATTACTAATGGAGGGTACGTCGTGGACAATGAAAGGAAACGTACTTTTAAATATAGTCGTTATAACAGACGGACCATCCAGATACGCTGGATTATCGGAATCCTTGCAGTTGTAATAATCGGGGGATCGTACTTTCTTGGGATGCATGCTAAATCATCACAGGTTAAAAAGGAAAATCCTGTTACCGAATCAAAAACAGAAAAAGCAAAACAAAAAAGTGACACACCTCTAGCTTCTGATCCGAGAGATCTCGCCTCTTTCGGACACGGAACAAATGTAGAACAAACGAACAATGATTTCTCTCCAGAAGATGTCCAAAATGCTTTAGATACAGGGAAGCCTGTTGTTGAGAAGGCTATTTCATCCACAACCGAGTTAGTGAACCGTATTGTTAAAGAACAAAAAAAGATGAAAGAAACAGAACAACTTCGAATCAAAGATTTTCAAAAAACTGTCACCCAAGATGTGAGAGATCGAGTAGACGCGCAAGTTGAAATATTGAACGAAGCCGCACAAATTGCTCATATGATGGCTGCGGGTGCGTACATGGCGAAAAATGAAGATGTCCCATTCACAAATGTAGAAAACGTGATAGCGGAAAAACTCGAACCTCTCTCTCAAAATTTATTAGATATAGCATACAGCTTAGAGACGTATACGGTTTCTAAGAGTNNACCTAATCGAGAGGAAAAAACTTTACGGGCAATTCCGCTTAATGAAGCTATCTTCAACGCTTCTTCTAGTGATGCTACCGAAACGAGTACTGATGCTTCAAATGTAATGAATGAAGATGATGGAGAATTGATTGCAGAATTTTTAGATGGTCAATTTCAACTGACAGCCATGTTGAAAGAAGCGGATGACAAATATTACGAGATGTCACTCGAATACCCAGCTGAAGGCGATGATTTAACAACTGGCAATTCTTTGTCTCTCATGGTAAATGGTATGTCGGAAAAAATCATCGGCATTCAGAAATCGCCCACAGCAGATGGAAGTATTAAACACATCGCCAACACCTTGTCGACTGCAATCATCGAGATGCAATCCACTGCCTCTGAATTAGTGAGTTCAGAAAGACTACTCAAGAGTAATGAGATGGAAACGCGTCAGGACGGATACTATAGAGGACAAGAAGCTATCCAAAATTTGAACGACTTGAACAGCAATTTAGATACATCCGGATTTACCTCGCTAGATTTACCTACACGCGATATCAACAAAAATTAAAAAGGTTTACCCTGAAGGCACTCAGGTGCCTTTTCTTTCTGACAGAAACAGAACGTAAGTATGTAAAAAAATTACGATTTGAAAATTTCTTAACAATCGAACTGGCATTAAAAAGTTCAGTGAAATCCGAAATGTCATCCAAAAAGACTTGGTGATTTCGATTCGAGCAGCTTTTGAAACGCAAAAAAACCGCTCAACCGAGCGGCTCGTGACATCTTGGCGAAAAAAATAAAAAAGTGGGAAGTAAGTGGGAACTGATCCCCATTCACCTCCCACAAATCGCTTAAGCCTGCGGACGTTTCCGACGCAAACCATAATATTGATAGAACTGAACTTCGATGTTCCCGTTGTACAGCTTCCGGCGCTTCGTCGCTGGACGTCCGTAGGCTTTTTCGAACTCGACATACGACGTGATCATGTAGACACTGTAGTATGGGAATTCTTTATACGCTGTTCCGATCTTGCGGTACAGCTGATGAACTTCACGTGCGTCCTCGAGACGCTCCCCATACGGCGGGTTCCCGATGATGACACCGAAGTCTTCCTTCGGTTTGAAGTCTGCCGCGTCACGTTGCATGACGTTGATCGCATCGCGGACGTCTGCGAGTTCTGCGTTCGTTTTCGCGAGCTTGACCATCTCTGGATCGACATCGCTTGCGTAAATTTTCAGTGGTTTGTCCCACTCCGCTTTTTCGTTCGCTTCGTTGATCGCATCGAACCAGGCTTTCTTCGGAATACACTTCCATTCCTGCGAGACGAACTCACGGTTGATACCTGGTGCGATATTCCGCCCGATCATCGCCGCTTCGATTGCCAGCGTACCTGAACCAGTAAAGACGTCGTAAAGCGGCATGTCCGGCTTCCAGTTCGTCAGCATCAGCATCGCTGCTGCCATCGTTTCTTTCAGTGGAGCTGCTGAGTGGAATTCACGGTAGCCGCGTTTGTGTAACGCATCGCCTGACGTATCGATCGTTAATGTTGCGATGTCTTTTAACAAGGCGACTTCGATTGGATAGCTTGCGCCGGTCTTCGGCAACCATTCTGTTCCTTTGTTGTACTGCTCTTGCATGTGCGAGACGATCGCTTTCTCAGTGATCTTTTGACAGTCACGGATCGAGAACAGCTTCGATTTGACCGAACGACCGTTGACGATGAAGTTCGCATCCCACGGCATCAATTCGTGCCACGGTAGTGCCTTGACTTGATCGAACAATTTTTCGAATGTCGTCGCGCGGAACTCAGCAACGACAAGTTTGATCCGGTCCGCTGTCCGGAGCCACATGTTCAAACGGGGAATGTCCTCCATCTCACAATCGATGTAGACCTTTCCGTCTTCGACCGTACACTCGTATCCTAACGCACGGACTTCTTTTGCGACGAGCGCTTCGATTCCCATCGCCGCTGTCGCGATGACTAAGCGTTTTGCCATATCGCGTTCACTCCTTTATCGTTTCTTCCACAGTATCGTTTCATTGCAATAAAAAAAGAGCCCAGGGTGGACCTGGACTCTCGTTCAACTTAAAAATAACAGCCTATGTGGTCCTGTAAGCCATGTTCTGTTCCTTAGTGTTCCAAACGGTTTGACCCTCACACGCAGGCGACAATCATCTATCTCCGTATTTGCATACGCTCTCCATTGCGTTCAGTTCCGCTCCGGAAATTCCCCTACCAAATTTGGGTTTCTCGCTCGTGGGGTTTACCTCGTTCCACCTTCATGGTTTCCCATGAAGCTCCGTCACTGTGGCACCTTCAAGAAGTTTCGGCCATATCCGAAGACTTAGGCGTTCCTTCTGCCGTCAGCTTGACGCTGCCTACACTTATCTTTTAGTGTAGCACGATCACTACAGCCATCGCAGGCTGTGCGAGCATGGACTTTCCTCAAAGCATCGAAATGCCCCGCGATTGTCCGAACCAACATAGTCACTGCTTATGAGTGTAGCGTAGATGCCGCTTTCCTGCAAGAGGTAATTCTCGTTTTACAAACGAAAAAGTTGCGTCCCTGCCTCATTTCACGGTATAGTACAAGAGTTCAGAAGGAGGCATGCAGCATGAAAAAACGACGCTCTGGTACGAACCGGCGAACGGTTCGCAAGTTGACATTCCTGATCGAGATCGACGAGATCAAGGCACTTCATCTGCGAAACGGCATCTTCGCCTTCTATCGTCAAGGAGAGCTCATCCACGCGTTCGAGCCGTTCAACGTCAAGGCGCCCGATGCACTCTCAAAACGTAGCTATCATTTCGATCAACACGATATCTTGCTTATGAACGAACGGTTCCCTGAGCAAATCCCGTTGTATGATGAAGCGATGACGTTACGCTCTTGGGCCGACCAGGTCGCTTATGGTTTATACCAATTGATCGATTCCAGTCGCCTGTCGTTCGTCCATGAGGATGACACAGGATACAAGATGGAAGCGATGATCACATGGACTGGAGAGGCATTGACGCCTCCGACGCCCGTCTATAAAAAAGGAAAAGACCCGAAGTAACCTTCAGGTCTCGTACGGCGCTTCCCACTCAGTGGGAGGCGCTTTTTTATTTGACTGTCAGTAAGCGTTCGACGGTCCGCATATGCCGTCCACCTGTCGTTGTAAAGACAAGCTTATATGACCCCTTGTCTTTCAACTTATACGTAAACTTATGCGTACCGTTCGTTAAATTCGATTGCGTGAATGTCTTAACGACCTTACCGTCCTTATAGAGACGTGTCGTCGTCTTCGCACTCGCATACTCATCAAAATAGAATGTAAACGCCTGATTCGGCTTAACCGTTGCCGGTAACGAGATCTTCGAGATCGGTGCCGGCAGTGTCGCTAAGATTCCGGCATTCAAGCGACCTGCTCCGTAATGCAACTTCGTATCACCTGATTTTTTCGTCGCTGCAGCATATAACTTACTGCGCATCGTCGTGTTCGAGACGAATGGGTTCTTCGATTTCGCGAGCGCCAACACACCACTGACGACCGGTGTCGCCATCGATGTTCCGTCCAAGTAGCCGTACTTGTTGCCGACGATCGTCGAGTAGATCCCTTCCCCCGGTGCCATGATGTTGACTCCTTTACCGTAGTTCGAGAACGTCGAGGCACGCCCCAGCGTTCCGACGGACCCGACACCGACGACTTGACTCATCGATCCTGGGAAGAGTACTTTATTGCGCCCGTCGTTTCCGGCTGCTCCGACGACGAGTATGTTCTTCGCTTCCGCCTTTTTGACCGCTGCTTCCATGTACGGATCAAACTCATATTGTCCGAGTGAGAGATTGATGACATCTGCTCCCTGCTCGATTGCATACAAAATACCGTCGCCGATGTCGATTGATGCAGCAAAGTCTCCATCGAAGACATCGACCCCGATCAGTTTGACACCAGATGCGACACCGACGATCCCTTGACCGTCTTCACGCGCCGCGACGATACCGGCGACGTGTGTCCCGTGATCGTCAGGTTTTCGGATTCCAGAAATCGTCGTCGTCTTATAGATGACGTCCTTGAACTCGCGGTGTTTCGTATCGATTGCATCATCGATGATCGCAACTCGGATATCCGATTTTCCGCGGCTGTACTTCCAGTAAGCGGGAATGCGTGACTGATCAAGATACGTTTGTTGAAATTGAGCGGAATCCGTTGCTCTCTTGACGTCCGTGATTGGAATCAAATCGGCATCGATATCCTTTTCTTCGAGATGCGCAAGCGGCTCGACGAGCGAGAATCCTTTTTGTTTCAAGGCACGAATCTCGGTCAGCCCCTGATTCGCCAACCACTCTTGTTTTTGTTGTTCTGTAAACGTCGGATCATATTGTACGTATTGAGACTGCGCGAAAGCAGACGTTGGCATGGCGACGATTGTCGCTAGCGTGAGTAGTGCAAGTTGCTTTTTCATGGGAACCCTGCCCTTCTCTGATTACGCGCCGACCGAAGAATCGTCTGGACTAAAGCGGAACCGTGCCATCCGGTTCTTCGCTGACTTCAAAAGGAATGATCTTTCCGATCGTCACGTAAGCATAATAGCGTGCAAGGACCGCACGCCAACGCGTTGCATCGATCCCCGTTAGATCTTCACCTAACGGGGAACCGTCGAATGTCTCGAACTGTTGGCAAAAGAAGGCTTCTTCCTCCTCGTGCCACGTCACTTCTTCGCCGATGAACCCGGTCGAAAAGCGGACAAAATCCGCAATCGAGGGTCCAATCACTTCTGCCGGCAAGCGTTCGCTCATCCGTCCGACCAGTTCATACCGGTCGCGTTGTGCTTGTTCCGCTTCTTCAATCGAATGACACAGCAGCACTTCACGATTTATTTCTACTAACACGACATAGTCACCACTCGGTAAATTGACGTGAATCATCCCTACACCCCTCGGACTGAATTCGTGCGGCTTCTAGGTGTCATTTTTTCTTCGATAATTTATAATGTCCATTTTCGATCAAATGTTAATTCAATCGGCTCGTTATCTTTCGACTTTAACATAACGACCCGCGTCGTTTCAATTTGATCGACGAGATCCGCTTGACGAAGAGACTGAATTTCCTTTGAAGAACCGGCTTCAATCCGGTCTCTGTAAGGGGCAAGCAACTCTTGTTGATTGCTTGCGAGTGCGTACCAGGCAAGACGGGCGAACGGTTCGTCCTTCGCTGTTTCAAGCGCGTAACTCTCGAAGATATCTGGAAGATAACTGCTAAATTGATCAAGCGCGTCAATTCGTTCAGCGACATCTAAAATCGTCAACCAGCTCGGGAGTGAAAGCAACGATTCGCTCGACCACCAGTCGAGTAAATCGACATGCTCTTTAAGTAATTGATGAACTTCCGGCCGGTCAATCATATGTTGTAGCGTCTGGATGAGTTCGTTCCAGGCAAGTGACCAGTACTCCTCTGATGGATTAGCTGAAAGGAAAAATTGACGATAGACCGTCAACAATTCCGAAACGTCCGTTAATGGTTCGACTTCTAACCGTTGATTGAATCGGCTAACTGCTTTTGTAAAATAATTTGGTTCAAGCGTCAGTGCCATATAGAGTAATTTTGGTGCATTTTTAATTTCGCCTTGATCGACCGTCTCAAATAATTCTTGAATCCATTCTGGTTGTGGTTGTGTCATAATCTTTTTCCTCCGTCTAGTAAATTTATTTACTATACCCGAAAAAAGATTGGTTAAATCCTTTCTTCTCTAAATCGCTCCGATTCGTTGGGCGGTTTCCTCCGAACACAAGACGATCAACGTCCCGTTTTTCGGAATCGCTTCATCGAGTCGACGGTTCAAATCGAGTCGTTTTCCATCAGATAAGATCGTGACGCCTTCTTCTAGCAAGGCATGATAGGCGTCACGATACGTTCCCCACTCCGGTCTACTCGGAATCGAGAACATGCCTTCACCGTCCTTCGTCAACAAATCCGTCACGACCTTCGTCACACCAGGATGATGGGACGCGAGGATCGCCATCCGGGCAATCGTCTCATCACCAAGTAACACCTCATCAACCTTAACCTGTTCGAAGCTGTCGAGGTGTTCTTCAAGCATCATTTCGACGATTGTATAAATGTTAGGATTCGCCCGTTCGATGCTTGAAGCAATCAACAATGTCCGTCCGTCAGCATGGACCGGTGGAATCGAATGATCGGCGAGGACGATCGCGCGAACTGCCTTTTCGATGTGTGCCCGTTCGAGCGTCGATGTCAGTGCCGGATCACCACAGACGTAATGAAATCGTGGGTGACTGAATGGCTCGCGCTCTAAATCATCGACGAGGACGACATCCGTATGTTCGAGTAATGAATCGATGACGTGCTTCGAACGCCGACTGTAACCGAAAACGACGGTATGCCCTGTTTCTTTCACTTGTAATAACCCTCTTTCCTTTTGATTGCGAATCAACTGGACACCGTCGACCAGTTTTGAGATTAGTCCCCCGACGATCCCGATTCCAAAGATGAAGACGAAAATCGTCAGAATCCGACCGGTATCAGAATTCGGGAAGAAGTCGCCGTACCCGACCGTGACGACGGTCGTCATCGTCCAGTAGACGGCCCGGAAGTAGGATCCGAACGTCTCTGGCTCAAGAGCATACATGATGCCCGCGACACCAAAGACGAAGATCAAGGACGCATATCCGAGCGTCCGCATGCGTAAAAACGATACTTTTCGTAAAAAACGTAACCAGACCATCTTTTTTTCATTCCTTTCGAACAATCCGGTCTCTTTCCCTGTCAATAAGGGCGAAGGAGGTGATACACATGACACAAGCAGAAGAAATCAAGACGAGTCTCGTCATTGTCTTCGAGCGGAAGGACAAGGTGACAGCAAACGGTGATGCCGTCGTTGCTCGCCGCCGCTATAACGGCTTACGTTCGAATCTTCCAGCAGACGTCGTCGCTTCGATCGGTCAAGCGGTCGGCAGCTTACTCGACGGACGCTACGCGCTGACGGAAATCAGCCGTGACTACGCTCTACTCAAGGCATAACTTATCTCTACATTTCATGAAAGGAGTGACCATTGATGGAACATACGATCGTCCTGACATTTGATACGGTGACAAAAAAACCGTATCGCTTGCGGATCGCTGGTGCGAAGGAAAATGCGACCGTGGCTGAGATCAAAGCAATCGGTGACTTGTTCGTCGCCCATGACCCATTCATGAACGGTGTCACACGTCTCGCGTCCGCTGAATTGCAAAATAGTTCGGAATCGCCATTCGTCTTGTAAGCTTTTTCAGTCCATCGTCACGGGATTACGTGACGATGGCTTTTTTTTGGTATACTAGAAACATCAACCAGCTGAAAGGAAGTCAATTTATGGCCAAACGCCCACTCACTCCTCGCGAATGCGAACTCGTCGTCTGTAGTCTCTACGTAATGGAACTCATCCCGTTCGAAGGCATCATGGAACGTCTCGAATCCATTACGCTCCGAGACATCATCGGCCCCGTCGCACGTGGTGAATCGACGCGGGAGCAAGCTGCTGACGCGCTTGACCAGTACATCAAGGTCCGACGTCGCCGGTTCCGCAACGTCCCACCGGAACATCTGTGGTCGCTTGACGACCGGATTGAACAAGAAGCACTGCGGATGATCCGCAAGCGTTCGCCGCTCTCGGCAGGAGAAAAGCTCCAGCCGAAAGCCATTCCTCATGAAATGGGTGATACGGTCGAGTTGAAAGTGACCGAAATTCAGGATCGCAACAACAAAGTGACCTTGATCGGGAAAGTCGGAAACGTCACGGCGAAGCTCCCGGTCGCGAACCGTCAAGCCTATAAAGGCAATAAGACGATCTCTGCCTGGATCACGGGTGTCGAGAAAAAACCTGCCTTACTTCATCTGTCGACATCCGACTACGGTAAGCATCAGCCGTCAGACGACGTCAAAGTAGCGTACGCAACTGCCGTTGCCGCGTTACGTCGTTATTTCGAGACGAACGAACTTCCGACGACCGAAGAAGTCGATCTCGCGAAATCACTGTTCCAACGGATGATCCGTCGCGATCAGAATGATTGGTTCACAGTGTACGTCGCGATGGGTCGTCCGCAACTTGATCACGTCCGGCGCTGGGTCAAGGTCATTCAGATGCTCGCCCGCTCACTGCGCGGAGACGAGGAAGCGACACAACAACTCGCTTCGCAGGAAGATCGTTTCTTCAAGGATGCCTTATTGCGTGCCTGTAAAGCGGCAGAGAAAAATTTCACGTCTTGATGCTTTCGCCCTAGAACGTATCGATTCCTAGTCAAAACGAAAAAAAGAACGCTTCGGACCGGATAAGTTTTTCCGGGACGAAGCGTTTTTTCGTGGATCATTGAACCGCAAAATCATAGATACGCGTTCCTTTTTTACGATTCGCATCTTTGATTTCTCCTTGATACATCAGTTGCTCATTCTTCAGATCGATCACGGACACTTGGAATCCATCGTTTGTCTCGGAAGAGAGATAAAGCTGCATCTCGTCCTTCGAATCCAACCAATCAATCTTTTTCAAAACGAGCGGACTGCTTACGCTATGCTCGGATAATCGTTTCGTTTCCAAGTCGAACATCGACCATTCGATTCGTTTCGTCTCCCCTTCCGGCAGGCGGAAGCCGATGAGATAACGACCGTTCGCATAGGGCGTATAACCGATTTGCTGCTGATTCAACTCCTTGATGGAACGAACGCTCTTGCCGTCATCAAGGAAATAAGATAGTTTAGTGTTCTCCTCATCGCTATCAGACGGTTGTTCCGTGTAGACGACCTCATTTTGATGAATCGCTAAAAATTGACGAGCGTGTTTAGGCGCTACTGGCTTTTGAAGAACGATCTCTTCAACCCGGTCGCCTGTTAAATCGAGCACAAGCAGTTTCGTTTCCCTTGGCTGATCGACTCGATCGAGTTGAATGTAGACCTTCATCGCCTGTTTATCGACGACACTGGCTTGTATGTCCATCCCCGTCTCAAGTTTTGTATCATACTGAAATGTTTTCTCGAACATCTCCTCCGTCTTAAACGTAAACATCTTAAATTGCAGTTTATTGTGTTTGATCTGAATCGCATACTCTGATTGTCCATCTCCACTTACATTCGTTTCCATATGCGTCGTGAATTCGTAATATTTATCTGGCAAATCCGTCATGCTATCTTCACGGAATAGTTGTCCGACGTAAGAATTTGACTGTTTTTCGATGTCTCCCTTAGCGTTGACATCATAAATCGTCGAACGCATGCCTTTCGTCTGAAGACGTAAATTAAAATTTTCGATTTGCGAAGGTTTTCCACTGACGGTCTCGAGCGAAAAGTCTGCTCCTTTGATCGACAGCGTGTAGCCGATGTAGCTTCCGATTGTTATGAGAATGATCACTCCATAGATCAGAAGTTGACGATATCGTTTCATGAGATTTCTCCTTTAGACGGATAGACGCGTCTGGACTAACCGCAGATTTTTGTACGACACATATAACGTTAAGAGCACGATGTACCCGAGATAAAATTGCATGTGCAGTTGACTCAAATCGTTCGAAATAGCTGACAATGCTAAGCCCAAAATGATATAACCGCCAATCAACGCAATCCCATGTAATCCGACGAGCAAGAACGCTTTTCCCTTTCGGAACGATCGTTCAAGTAATACTGTCATGAAGACGAACGAGATGACGATGAATGTCATCAGTAAGATGAATAAAATATCACTCGGATACATCGTATAGAACAACTTCATATAAATGGAGTATTCATTGATGCTGGCTGTGACCTGTTGAGCATCTGGTAACAACCATAAGTAGAGATTACGACTAAGCAACAACAGCCCCCACTGAATTCCGATCAAACTAGTCACGACAAGTAAGAGTGCCGTCATTTTCGACCCAAAAATCGCCCGGCGTGATCCCGGTAACAATAGCAATCTGTAGATGTACTTCGTCTCACCTATCCAGTCGCGGTACCAAATCCAAAACGCAAACAGGATGATCATCCCCATTGCTAATACAATGATTGAATCGTAAAAATCCGTTGCCTGTGCGAATGTCAACGCACCACCTGCTCGCGCAATTGCGTCCATTTCTGATATCTGTTCAATCCGCATCGTTTTCTCGATCGTGCTTTGATAATCGTAAATTTGATAGAGCAGAGACGCGATTTCCGCGACGATCAAGCCTGAAATCAACAACACCAATACTTTCGTACTTCGTTTCAGTTCTTCATTCGTTAATAACAACCAGCGTTTCATCCTTGATATACCTCCCGCATCCGGTCTTGGACCGATTGATGATGATGACCTCGCAGTTCATCCGTCTCTTTGACTTCGACGATCTGACCGTCTCGTAAGAACAACACTCGGTCGATCACTTGCTCGACTTCAGCGATTTCGTGAGTCGTCATCAGGATACTCCGTCCTTCCATGAACTCACTTGAGAAAATCCAGGCAATCTGTTCCTTCATGAACAAATCGATTCCCGCGAGCGGTTCGTCGAGTAATATGTATGGACGATCGAGGGCGAATCCTAAGACGAGATTGAACTTCGCTTTGTTCCCTTTTGATAAGTTCGCCATTTTATCCGTCGTAAACAGCTGGAACGTCTGCAGTAACCGTTCCGCTGTCTCTTGATTCCAGTCCGGATAATGATCTGCCATATATGCGAGCGCTTGTCCGATCGTCATGTAGCTCGGCATCGTCTGAAGATCAGGCACGAACGCAATTTTGTCGCGCGTTGTTTTACCGTCGACCGTCACCGTACCGGCATCCACTGGAATCAGACCGAGAATTGCTTTTAGGATCGTCGACTTCCCTTCCCCGTTCAAGCCGATCAAACATGTCACTTCGTTTAGACCGACGGAGAACGTCACGTCACGTAAGACCTGTTTTTTTCGTCCATATCGCTTCTGTAACCCTTTTACCTCAAGCATCGGATTCACCCTCCTTGATTATCACCATTGTATTAAGACAATAGTACATCTGTTAACTGTATGGTACATGCCATACAGTCTAGCGTCAACTTGTTTTTTTCCTGCTATCATCCAGAAAATGAAAAAGAGCCGGACAATCCTGTCCGACTCCGCGAGTATTCGACTTCGTTTTTGCTTTTTAATTTATGAAAGAAGAGAGACGTGAGACGTTTGGTTCACTCGAAATCGCTTCCTAAGGAAAAACAAGCAGGAGCGACCCTGCAACGAAGTGAAGCGGCGCGATGCTTGTCCCAGGAAAACGATTCGAGATGAACAAAAAAGTGCACGCTGTCTTCACGACGTCGAATTCTCTCGATTCGTTGATTAAAAAAAGAGAGGACGCCCTAATGGACGCCCCCTCTGAAAACGTGACTGGTGCTTCAATAAATATCAATCGTTGACTCCAGTGCCCGGCATGTCCGACGCACGGTCGGTAAGAAGTCGGTCCGTTTTGCGACACCGCCTTCAATCTGGACATGCTGAATGCCTTTCGTCCGCTGCATCGCTGTTAAGACGGTGACCAGCTCGATGAACCAATTCGAGATCAGTTCGACGACCTGTTCGTCAAAAGCGGCAGCGCCATACACATCATACCCGTTCTCGCAGAGATGGTTCGGGAAGCGGGCTTTGAACCGATGAATCAAAGTGTCCGTCGTCGGAATCAAAAATTCGTCGTAGACAACACGTTGCTCGGCATCAAGCGTTTGTTCTGTCACACCATCCATCATCAAATGTGGCTGATTGCCGATATTCAATGTCCAACTCGTCTTCTTTCGCTCGCCAGTGGAAGTGATCGTTCGCATGGTTTCATCCATCTCCTTTTGATGTGTAAGCGTTTACCTTCTCATTTTACCTGTCATTTGACCTGTTCTGCAACCGTCAACTTGACCATTTTAAACGATGACTTCGCTTGACATTCAGTCTACCAAATTCAACGCTTTTTGACGATGTCAGGAATTAACATCGTCCTTGTAAATGTAGACAGCAACGAGATCGATCAAGACATGGATGATGATCAGCGGCCAGAGTGTCTCAAGTGCTAGGTACAAGTAACCGAATCCCGCCCCGATCAGTCCTGTCACGAGGATTGCGAACCACCCTTGATAACGATGCGCGACACCAAACAAGATTGCCCCGATCCAGACGAAACTGACGTTAGAAAACGGTAAAAATAATCCGAGCGTATGAAAAAGAAACCCGCGATAGATCAACTCCTCCGTCAACCCTGCCATCAGCGCGACCATCTGAAACCCGGTCCGTTCCTCTTTCGTTCGTGGCAGAATCAGTCGCTCCGCCTCACTTTGATAAAGCGGCAACAAACGTTTGCGAAACGCCGGAACGGTCGCTGTCAAAAGCAAGACGATACAGAGAAAGACGATCAGTCCGATCGTCGCGTACCAGACCGGACCACTTGGGACAAAAAACATCAAGCCGATTTCCGGCAACTGTGTGCCGCTGATCAGTGTTCCACCGACGAGCAACAAACATAAGATCCCGCTTGACTGGACCATCGAGGGGTAGAATTCCTTGCGAGGAACGATCGTCAAATCGACCGGACGGACCGCCGCGATGATCGAAAGGACGACGAGTAATCCGAGTAAAAACCCATTTACGAAGAGATACATGACTTCGACTCCTTTTTTGATTCCACACTCCCGTCACAGAAAGTGCTATTAGACCCTACTAAAATATGATACCATTCAGTGGAATCCTAAACAGAGGAGAGAACAATATGCGAAAAGTTTTTCGAATCAGCATCTTGTTCGTACTGTTCGCCCTCATCGTCAGTAGCTTCATCTACTGGCAAAATCGGGAACGTGTTCAAAATGAAATGTATCGTACGTATTATGGACAGCATGGCGTACCTGCCGAGAACATCGACATCTACGAACAAGCCGCGGCACGTTACGGCATCGACTGGAAGCTACTCGCCTCCATTCATCGCGTCGAGACGATCTTCTCGAACTCGTCAGCGATGCAATCGTCCGTTGGCGCCATCGGCCCGTTCCAATTCATGCCGAAAACATGGGTCGGTTGGGGATACAAAGGTGGCACGTCGCTCGGTGACATCGAGCATGACGGCATTGACGTCACGGATCCGGAAGCCATCGAGAAATATGGTGGTCTCGGAGTGGACGCGGACGGCGACGGGAAAGCTGATCCGACGAGTCTCGTCGACAGCGCCCACACGGCAGCGAAATACCTGAAGCAACATGATGTCACGAAGACATCCGACCGAGACACGCTCGCGACAGCACTGTTTGAATACAATCGCAGTGAACAATATGTTTCTGACGTGCTCGCCCAATACGATCGTTACCAGCACCATGTCGAGGCGATCGATGCGAACGACCTCGACCTCAAGAAGAAGACACTCGCGTTCTTCCTTCGCATCAGCTCACGTTTGACCAATTAAAAGGAGGCACCACCCATGACACCAGCCGATTCTTCCGAACTCTTGATTGAGGAATCGTCGATCCGCGTCCAGACGACGTTTGATCGAGACAAGACGAAACGCTATTTACGCAGCTATATCTTTGACGACATCGCAGAAGGAACGCACGTCGCCGCATTAATTTACACACCACGGACGACGGACGCCTTTCTCTCTGGAACGACGACACAACGTGCGTACAATTTGATGAAGAAGTATGTCAATGACCCCGTCAAACAATATGACATCATCAGTTTGATGCCGGACCTTCTCGTCAGCGAGGATCTACCGTTCGCTCAAGCAAGCTTCGATGAGACGAACTATGAGTTCGTCGCGAAGACACTTGCCGATGTCAAAGCGAAAAATGGCGTCGTCCTCTGTGGCTGGGGTTCTCCTGGTCGTCTGATGCACCACCTGCCGGCATACGAGGAACTGTTTGATCAATATGCTGACATCCTCTATTGCTCCGGCATCACGAACAAAGGTGAACCGAACCATCTGCGCTTGACGATGGACGATAGCCCGATGATCACGTATAACGACATGAAACAAAAAGCGAAAAAATTGCGTCGTAAATGACACAATAGACCCTTCCTTAATGGATAGGGTCTTTTTTCGAAACATTTTCCAAACATATTGCGTATAATCAAGGTCTACATCAATCATTACATAGTAAGGAAGGTCATATGATGCCATTTTGGGATGAAGATCTACAAGAAGAAACGATCATTTCAGTCAAAGAAACAGACATCACACGAATCGAGCAAGCCGTCAGCGGTCGACTCCCCGCTCGCTACCTCAAACAGATGCGAAAGCAAAACGGTGGTGTTCCAGAAGCGAAGGTCGTGATGGTCGAGTTCGAGAATACATGGTCGGACGAAGAAACGGGTCTACATCTTCCGCTCTGCTCGATGACATCATTGACATTCGAGCGGTATCTGGACGAATTGTCTGTCCTCCGGGAATGGGACGTCGAAGGGAACGTCATGATGTTCGCTGAAGGACAAGGTAGCTATTTTTGGTACTTCCACTTTACGGAAGATACTGAGCCGACTGTCTGGTGTCTCGACATTTCGGACGAGACGAACCATTTCGTTGTGTCAACCTACGACGAGTGGTTAACGAAGCTGAGTAGCGATGTTCCGGAAGTCTTCATGCCGGATGTCGTATTTCTGACGTTACCTGAAATCAAGGACATTCTCCGTGGAGATGATGAAAACGAAAAACTCCTCGCCTACTCCCACTGAATGATTCTCGATGAAGAACAAGAAGAACTCATTGAAGCGTTCATGACACTGATCGAACGAAACGACCAGCCTGATTTCCTTGGCTCTTATGCGTATTACCTCATAGAAGTCTTGACGAACAACCCGGATTTATTAGACCAGAAACGAGATGTCGTCACTGCCTTGATCCTCAGCAAAGGTGACGATCTCGATGCAGAGGATCTGTTGTCTTGGATGGACGAAGAGAAAGACGAAGAGTTATGACCTAAACCATAAAGCCAGTATTCCTCGTCCAAACGGATGACGAATACTGGCTTTTTGCATGCATGTAAAATCTTTTAAGACAACATCAACTCAAGCAGGCAGTCGACAAGATCCTTCTCCAGTTCAAGTGCTTGCAACTGGTGCATCATGTTGACCGGATCGAGCTTTTGTGACAATAGACGGTACAAACGGTCCTTCAGGTCATAGCTGATTTCCGCTTGGTCGAGAAACGCATACAACCGGTCCATCTTGTTCTCGTTCGTCGACATCTCGACTTGAAGCGACAACGTGATCGTATCCGTCACTTCACCGAGTTCGACACGAAGTGACTGCGTCGCATGATCATAGACGCCGGTGACACTTTCCCCGTCGCGCTGGACGTAACCTTCGCGGACCCCGCGTAAAATCAATGTGATTGACCGATTTTCCGGTAGCAAGTCACGATGTCCAGTCGGTGCAGCGATCGTCAGTTCACGCGCTTCCCAGTCGAGCGCGAATGTCGTCTCAACATTGACGCCATCGCGGTGTGCGATCCCTGTGCTGTCGTCTTCAAACAACGTAAACCGGTTCGAGGCTCCTGGGAAGACGACAACTTCGAGATCGTCCGGATTATGCAATGCATTCGAATGCTCGAGATGACGACCGAGTGGGACGATCGCACCGGCTTTCGCAAGTACGCCTTGGTCTTCGAGATAGCGGAACAGACGGATCTGTTTGCCACCTCGATAACGGTGCCCATTGAAGAAATCGAACCATTCTCCTTCTGGCAACCATGCAGTCGCAGCCGTCATGTGCAGTTTCCGATGCATCGGCGTGACCATCGGCGCGACGATCAATTCCGTTCCGAAGTAAAACTGATTCGGGACATTGTATGCTTGATCGTCTTCTGGATGCTCATAATACATTGGTGAGACGAGGGGCAAGCCGTCAAAGTGATTGCGGGCATTCATCGTGTAAATGTACGGCACGAGCTGATGCCGGAGTCGTAAATATTTCTTCATGACGTTCGCCGCATCGGTCGAATAGCGCCATGGTTCCTTCCCATTGAAGATGCTCATCGTACTATGCAGACGCATAATCGGACTGAAGACACCGTACTGGAGCCAACGTGTCGATAACTCGTCATCTTTTTCCCCGCGCTGGTGCCCCCCGATATCATGACTCCACCAGCCGTAACCGATGTTCGACGCCGTCGCCGTGAAATACGGCTGGAATTGGAGTGATGCCCACGAGATGATCGTATCACCCGAGAAACCGACCGGATAACGGTGACTTCCGGGTCCCGCGTAACGTGAGAAGATCAACGGTCGATTACCATCACGTGCGATATCGAGTGCGTGGTAATGATTGAGCATCCAGAGCGGATCAAGCCCTTTCATCTTCGAGTTCGCACCCTGTTGCCAGTCAATCCACCAGAAGTCGACGCCATCCGCCTCATGCGGATGATGCAACTTCGTGAAGTAGTTCTCGATAAACGTCCGGTCCGAAAAATCAAACGGAATCCGGACATCCGATTCGGGATCAACACCCATCGCGACTGCCATCGCCTCGTATGCTTCCTCAAACCCACGCACACCGTCCGCCGGATGCAAGTTGAGCGTGACCATCCGATCGTCGTCCTTCAACCATTGCAAGAATCCGCGTGGATCCGGGAACAAATCACGGTTCCACGTATAACCCGTCCAACCGCTTCCGTATCGTTCCGGAATATCGGTAACGTGCCAGTCCATATCAATGACGCTGACCGAGAATGGAATATCTTCCGTCTTGAAGCGTGTCATCAAGTCCTTATATTCTTTCTCACTATATCGCCAGTAGCGACTCCACCAGTTGCCAAGTACCTGACGCGGTAACATCGGTGTCGGTCCTGTCAGGTGGTAGAAGTCACGCAGTGCCTGTTTGTAGTCGTGACCGTATCCGAAATAATAGATGTCATGCGTACCAGAGCGACGCGGTTCGACGAAGTGGTCTTCCGTCAGTACGAAGGCGTTCGAATCGTCGATCGCCGCGTATCCTTGCCGTGAGACAATTCCTTCCTCGAGAGGAATGACACCGTCCGCGTGGTCAAGCGTCCGTGCCGTTCCTTTTAACGTCCGGAGTGGTCCGCCGAACGTATAACGGCTGTAATAGGTACTGAAGTTCCCTAAGACATCGATATAAAGTGTGTTCGCAGCGAACGGTCCCTTTGTATAATGCAGATGGACGTGCTCGGTGATGATTTGCAATTCTTCCTCGTTTTCGACGATGCGGTAAGCAGGTACCGGGAAATCACGATTGAAGACCGTTTGGGTCGGTCGATCCTCGAATTGTCCATCCGCCGCGTATTCGAGTCGGATCATCCGACTCGTCAAGACCGTGAAACGGTAGACATCTCCTTGGATGATAGCGTCTGGTCGTGCTTGTGGTTTCATGTCGCGCGTGTAGAAATGGGATTCATCAATTGTTCGCATACGGGTTCGGGACTTCCGTCCCTTTCACTTCCTTCCAGGCTAAGTAGTGTGCAACCGATTACACATCTAGTGTATAAGAGTTCATGTTCCCACTTCAAGGAAGAATCAACCTAAAAATGTCCCGCACCTGAAAATAGATGCGGGACGTTACGTCATAATAAGGGTGAAATCAAGCGCGAAAGTGACTCGAAAATACGGAAGCGGAGCGGGCGTTTGACGTAATCATTCGATGATAACTGAATCGAGACGTCGAAATCAGCAATGAAGTCACGCTCGAGCTGTTCGGCACTTTCCGTATCGTACAGGAACGCCATTAGTTCATAGTTGAGGACAAAACTGCGAATGTCCATGTTTGCCGTTCCGACAGCACCAATCTTGCCGTCGACGAGAAACAGTTTGGCATGGATGAAGTGACGGTTGTACGTGTAAATCTTGACCCCATCTTTCAGGAGTGGTCCAAAGTAGNNAACGGGTGCCGTAGTAAGACGTAAAACTATCGCCTTTCCCCGGTGTCAGGATGCGGACGTCAAGCCCGGCACGTGCAGCAAGTCGAAGTAGCGTCATCGTCTCATTGTCCGGAATCAAATACGGTGTCGCAATCCAGATCGAGCGTTGCGCCGAGATGATGGCGGCAATCAAGGCATTGCGAATCGCGGGATCCTTTGAGGTCGGTCCGCTCGTGACAATTTGAATCGCTCCGTCGGACGCCACATCATGTTTCGGGAAGTACTGGTGGATGGTCTCTTCCCCCGCAAACGTCTCCCATGTGTCGTCCGATTCGATTTGGGCATAAATCCAGTCGTCGAGGAACGTCGCTTGTAATTCCTTAACGGCACGTCCTTCGAGCCGTAAATGCGTATCGCGCCAAAACCCGAACTTCTTACTCTTGCTGTCGTACTCATCACCGACGTTCAGTCCACCGGTGAAGCCAACCTTCCCATCAACGACGACGATTTTCCGGTGATTGCGGAAGTTCGCCGTGAAGATGAATAAGGGACTCGAGATTGGATCATAGGCTGCGATATGTGCCCCAGCGTCGCGTAACGGACGTAGGAAATTCTCACCAAGCATATAGCTTCCAAGTCCGTCATACATGAACCGCACTTCGACTCCCGCTTCGAGTCGCTCGATCAATGCTTCCCGGATTGCCTTGCCTGTCTCATCGTTTCGATAGATGTAGTACTGGATGTGGACGTGATGTTTCGCTTGACGAATTGCGTCAAGAATCGCCGGGAACGTCTCTTCCCCGTTCGTCAGAATCTCACTTGCTGTATGAACGTCCCCCCCGCCACCACCGAAGTTGCGAATCGTGTTCGCAAGCTTCAAGTGATTCGGTGGCAATTCACTGACGGCAAGCGACCGGACTGGACGAATCGCTTGTTTCAGCAATTTTCGTTCGTCATGCGAACGACGATTCCGGCGGCGACGCCGTGGATTCCGACCGAACATCAACCAGATGATGACACCGAGAATCGGTAAGAAAATCAGGACGAGAAACCAAGCGATCGTTGATTCCGCTGTCCGGTTCTCGATGAAGATGATCATGATGACGGCGAGCGGCACAACCGTCGCTGAAATCGTTAAGACATAAAATAAATAGCCGAGTTGATATAGTCCCCAAATAATTCCGCCGGCGACTAAAAATACAAGTGCGAATTGTAAAATCCGGTTGCGCACAGACCTTCCTCCTTCAATTAACATACCTTCACTAGTATTCTTTCCCCATTCACTATGAAAATATAACAAAAAAGAGAAACCGCAGATACGGTTTCTCTAAAGATTGACCTTTTATAAAAAGTTTTCTTCGTACATCTCACGACCGGGTATCGGATCGTTCAGA
>NZ_DJUM01000046.1:37242-37796 GCF_002440475.1 Exiguobacterium sp. UBA6282
AGTTCCGTCCGTCGATCCTCGTCTGATGCAAAGCGACCAGCGTATTCCATGTTCGACGCATATCCTGCCTGATGGAACAACAGTGCCATCTCAGGACGTGTCGCGAGGAACAAGAATCCTTTCGCCCGGACGACTTCTTGCGGCCAGTCTTCAATCAAAGCTAGCAAGCGCTCAGGGTGGAACGGCACGTTGCGCTTGTAGACGAATGAACTGATCCCGTACTCTTCCGTTTCCGGAATATGTTCTTCCGCATTCAACTCACGAATCCAGCCAGCACTCGCTGCCGCTTGTTCAAAATCAAATAGATCAACGTCTAAGATGTCTGCCGGATCGACTTGACCATATGTCGTCTCGATCAAGCGGGCAACTGGATTCAATGCCTTCAGATAGCCGATGACGGTATGGCGTTCTTCCGGTGTCAGGCGATCGACTTTATTTAAGACGATGATGTCCGCAAACTCGACTTGGTCGACGAGTAGATCGACGACTTCGCGCACGTCTGTCTCATCGACTGCCTGTCTGCGCTCGATCAACGACTCACCGGATTCGAAGTC
>NZ_DJUM01000017.1:0-2754 GCF_002440475.1 Exiguobacterium sp. UBA6282
ATGATGTCGATGGCAATCGTTATATCGATTACTTAGCAGCCTATGGTCCGATCATCACGGGACACGGTCACCCTCACATTACGGAAGCGATCACCCATGCTGCTCAAAACGGTCTTCTTTACGGCACACCACACCGTCTAGAAATCGACTTTGCACATAAACTACAAAAAGCGATCCCATCGCTTGAAAAAGTACGCTTTACGAACTCGGGAACGGAAGCCGTCATGACGACGATTCGTGTCGCACGTGCGTATACGGGTCGTGAGCTCGTCGTGAAGTTCAGTGGCTGTTACCACGGTCACTCGGATTTGATGCTGATTGCAGCAGGTAGCGGACCGGCGACACTTGGTTCTCCTGATTCAGCTGGTGTCACGAAAGCGACGGCAAAAGAAGTCATCACGACACCGTTCAATGATGTCGAATCGTACCGTCAAATCATGGAGCAATGGGGCGATCAAGTCGCTTGTGTACTCGTTGAACCGATCGTCGGAAACTTCGGTATCGTCGAACCGCAACCTGGATTCCTTGCTGCGGTCAACGAAATCACGCATGCACACGGCGCACTCGTCATCTATGATGAAGTCATCACAGCCTTCCGCTTCACATACGGCAGTGCACAAGAGTTACTCGATATCCGTCCCGATATGACGGCACTCGGCAAAATCATCGGTGGTGGTTTACCGATCGGCGCTTATGGCGGTCGCAAAGAAATCATGGAACACGTCGCGCCACTCGGTCCGGCTTACCAAGCAGGTACGATGGCAGGTAACCCAGCATCCATGGCTGCGGGTATCGCTTGTCTTGAATTACTTGAGAAGCCTGGTGTCTATGAACAACTCGATCACCTTGGCGCCTTACTCGAACAAGGTGTGCTAGAAGCAGCAAAACGTCATGACGTCACGATTACGATCAACCGTCTAAAAGGTGCCATGACGGTCTACTTCACGGATGAAACAGTTATCGATTACGATGGTGCAGAACGTGCAGATAGCGAGATGTTCGGACGTTTCTTCAAATTGATGCTAGAAGAAGGCGTCAACCTTGCCCCTTCGAAATACGAAGCGTGGTTCCTGACGACAGAACATACGGAAGCCGACATCACAGAGACGATCGCAGCAGTCGATCGTGCCTTTGCTCGACTCTAAGTCCTCCCACTAAAAAAGCAGCGACCTCGCAAAGGTCGCTGCTTTTGTGTTATTCGACGAGTTCCAGATTTTGAATGGCATACAGTTCGAAATAAGCGCCTCGTTTTTGCATGAGAACTTCGTGTGTGCCAATTTCCGTAATCTGACCATTTTCAATGACGACGATCTTATCGGCATCGGTAATCGTTGATAAACGGTGCGCGACAGTAAACGTTGTCCGTCCTTTTGCAAGACGCGCTAACGAATCTTGAATCATCGCTTCGCTCTCTAAATCGAGCGCACTCGTCGCCTCATCCAAGATTAGAATCGGCGGATTCTTCAAGAAGACCCGCGCAATCGCAAGACGTTGTTTTTGACCACCCGATAACTTGACGCCTCGTTCACCGACCGGCGTATGATAGCCGTTCGGTAATCGTTCGATGAATTCGTGGGCATTCGCTGCTTTTGCTGCTGCGATGACTTCCTCGTCCGTCGCGTCCGGATTCCCCATCTTGATGTTCATTTGGACCGACTCACTAAATAGAATCGATTCCTGCATGACCATCCCGATCTGATCGCGAAGACCTCGCAACTTCAAGTCACGAATATCAACACCGTCAAGCGTGATCCGACCGGCAGACACATCATAAAAACGCGGAATCAAACTGACGAGCGTTGATTTCCCGCCACCTGACATCCCGACGAAAGCAATCCGTTCGCCTGCCTGAACGTCAAGCGTCAAGCGATCGATCGCCAGCTCGCCGCCTTCTTCATAAGCAAAGCTGATATCTTCGAACTGAACGTTCCCGCGGACATCTTTCGGTTCGCGCGCATTCGGTTTTTCCGTGATGTCATACGGCTCATCTAAAAACTCGAACATCCGATCCATCGAAGCGATCGACTGTGTCAACGTCGTTGAGGAGTTGACGAGACGACCGAGCGGTGCATACAGACGGTCGATATAACCAATGAACGCGACCATCGTCCCAAGTGTCACATGTCCGTTCAAGACGAAGAACGCCGCCGTTCCGAAGATCAGGATTGGTGCGAAGTCCGTAATTGTCGAGACGACGACGTATGTCCGCGCATTCCAGTTCGTTTGACGAAGCGCTGCTTTTAAGAACCCATCATTTTGATGTTTGAACGCTTTGTTCTCGTGTGGTTCCAGTGCAAAACTACGGATGACCGCCATGCCGTTGACCCGCTCCGTCAAATGACCTTGTAGTTCCGCAAGGGCTGCCGAACGTTCCCGTGTCAATCCGCGTAAACGCCCGTAAAAGAACTTAACGGCGAGAGCATAGAATGGTAATGGAATGATCGCGACGAGTGTCAACTGCGGATCAATCGTCCACATGATGGCGATCGCGATGAAAATCGTGATCATATCGAGCCACAGATTCATTAATCCCGTGACGACGAAGTCTTTCGTCTGCTCGACATCATTGATGATTCGCGAAATGACTTCCCCCGTTTTTGTGTTCGAATAAAAACGAAGCGATAATTTCTGAACATGATCAAATAATCGGTTCCGTACGTCAAATAAAATCTTCGACGCAGACCATTGCGCGAGATATTGGCGAACATATTCGAGCGGCGGCTTGACGATCAAGAAGATGAAGACACCTGCTCC
>NZ_DJUM01000017.1:2790-3197 GCF_002440475.1 Exiguobacterium sp. UBA6282
GTTAGGATATGGTCGATGATGTACTTATACAACAACGGAAGTCCAAGTGGGATCGAGAACTTGATGATCCCGACGAAGACCGTCAGGAGAATCTGTTTTTGATATGGCTTGACGAACGCCATATAGCGGCGAATCGAGCCTTGTTTCTTACGTTTTGCTTGTGTTGCCACGTGTTTCACTTCCTTCAATTAAAAAAAGACGATGGCGAACCATCATCTCCGATATCTTGTTTCATATTCACGATACCACATATCCACGAAAGCCGGGTTAAATGGACCCTTGCGACTACGAATCCACTGAATCAGGATTTGAACATTATCCTTTAAAATACGATCAATCGCCTTCGGATAGTTCATTTCACGGCGATGTTTCTCATATTCGTCCTCATCGAGGATCATGTAGGACAT
>NZ_DJUM01000017.1:3243-3655 GCF_002440475.1 Exiguobacterium sp. UBA6282
CAAATGACATTGAACCAGAGTTCTGTTGAAAAATAACAGATTGCAGGCTCTCGCGTTCGCCACTGACGACCATCCGATTCACTGACCATGATACGGTCATTGAACCCAATCAATTCTTCTTCCGTCGATTTCAGCACGAGCGTTTCTTCCCAAACTCTGTGTAAGCTCCCGTTATGTTTGAAACTTTGAATCTCAATCTTGCTACTTTCTTTTGGGAATCGACTCATGTGCTACTCCTTTCTAAAGCGTTTTTCTTCCATTCTGTTATACTCTCGTGCTTATTATACCCATTTTCAGAACGCATGAAAAACGAAAGGGTATTTTTTCAGAAAAATGACGGAATTCAGCCTTGAAAGTGATTTAAAATCGCATTTTTTCGCTGTTTGAACATCGGTTTCAAGATGAATGCTTC
>NZ_DJUM01000009.1:0-16462 GCF_002440475.1 Exiguobacterium sp. UBA6282
GGAATCGCCTACTTGAAAGAGACGTTGACGCGCAAGATTTCACAGCGTCGCGGTGCCGAATTCAGTATGGCGGCACTCGTCAGTGCAACGAACCTCGCAACGGCGAACAATACGATCTCGATTCTTGTCGCTGGACCACTCGCGGCTGAAATCGCCGATACGTATGAAATCGATCGCAAGAAATCAGCGAGTATTCTTGATATCTTCTCTTGTGGGATTCAAGGTATCATTCCGTATGGGGCACAACTCTTGATCGCAGCAGAGTTGACGAAGACGGCTTCACCGGAACTGATTCCGTATCTGTTCTATCCGTTCCTGCTCTTCATCTGCGGATCAATCGCAATCTTCTTCGGATTGCCACGCATGAAGAAGACAGTGACGAAGCAAGAAAAAATCTCTTCTTAAACAAACGACAGGTCCGATCTCCATGATCGGACCTGTTTCATTATTTTTTCTGCTTCGCCTGTCGTTCCAAAATCAAGTAGGCGATTGCCGGAAGCGGGAACTGAAGTAGTCCAGCGCCTCCCCAAATCCATGGATTACGTCCTGACTTTCGCGCACTAAGAAACAGACCCACTGCCTGCGTGACTAACAAGGCGCCAATGCTAAGCCAAGTACATTTGGATAACTTTTTATTCTTTTGAGCCATCTTTTCTCCCCCTCTTTTAACACACGATTAAATCTCATGATTCTTTTCTATTTTATCTTATTTCATTCCTCCATGAGCATGGAAACGGACGGTTTCGTTCGTTCGTGCTAAACTAAACGAGCAAATCTAAACTACGTTTTATGAGGAGGAGTAACACATGCAATACGCAAAACTTTCAAACGGTATTACGATTCCCCAAATCGGATTCGGTGTCTGGCAAGTAGACGAAGAAACAGAAGCACCCGCTGCTGTTGCTGAAGCACTACGTGTCGGCTATCGTCATATCGATACAGCTGCTATCTATAAAAACGAGCGCGGTGTCGCAAAAGGAATCAAAGAAAGCGGCGTGAAACGTGAGGATCTCTTCTTAACGTCGAAAGTCTGGAACGATGATATTCGTGCCGGTCGGACGAAGGAAGCATTCGCAGAATCGCTCGAACGTCTCGAAACAGACTACCTTGACCTCTACCTGATCCACTGGCCAGTCGAAGGCTATATCGAAGCGTGGAAAGCAATGGTTGAACTGTATGAAGCAGGCAAGATCAAAGCGATCGGTGTCTCGAACTTCAAGGAACATCACCTCGATACATTGGCAGAAGAGGGCTTGATGGCACCAATGATCAACCAAGTCGAATTGCATCCACAATTGCCGCAACACGAACTGCACGAATACTTGCAAGATCACAACATCCAAGTCGAAGCATGGAGTCCACTCATGCAAGGGAAATTCCTCGAAATCAACGATTTCAAGGAAATCGCAGAGAAGCATGGTAAGACACCTTCACAAGTCGTCTTGCGCTGGCACCTCGACAACGGTATCGTTGCTCTTCCAAAATCCGTCACACCAGAACGCATTGCAGAAAACTTCGACGTCTTTGATTTCCAACTCGATGCCGATGATCTTGAGAAAATTGATCGTCTAGCAACGGATGTCCGCCTCGGACCGGATCCAGACGAAATCGATTTTTAATCTAAAAGTTATTGTAAAAAGAGTGATTTCCATGTGAAGTCATCTTGATTTAGATGAACGACAAGAGACCCGTTTCCAGTCGACGACTTGGAAGCAGGTCTCTTTTTTATAGATGGTACTAGTCATACGTAATAAATCAAAATCGTATCTTCCGCTTCTTCTGCCTTTTGAAAATAGGCACGCAGATCGGCGAACTGCTCCCAGACATATTCGAATTCGCCCGGTATTCCAGCTTCATCATGAATCGAAGCGAGTGCCCGTTGATCGAAGTTTCGCATCACTTCAGCGGAAATGATCAAAAGCGGTAAAGGAAGAATACCGACGATTGCCGCTTTTTCCTCATTGACGATCAACTCTTCACCAATGATCGCTCGCCCTAGATTATAGTGCGTTTCCTGATCAATATAGATATCGATTTGATTCATCAAATGGTAGATGGCATTCGTTTGTTCGAGGGCAAACAATTGTTCATGGTCGGGTTGTGTCTCATGAATGAATAATATCCAGTCCATGATGATGTGGGGATCGTTTCCGAACGACTCCCAGACCGCATCCGTGACGCGAACGAAATGTACGTTTTCCATTCTCCCCCTCCCTTCTGTACTCTGTATTCCCTTTTTAAATTCGTTCTATACAAAAAAAAGAGTCAGATTTCTCTGACTCCCTTTTCTTAGATCGCTTTTTCGTCTTCTTCTGACCCATGCCATGCTTCAAGCGTATGTTTTCCTGGCAAGTTCGGAATTGAATCCGCATAGAAACGCGGCTCTTTTCCTGCTTTTCGTTGTGTCACGTAATCATCGAGCGCAAGCTTCGCGATTTTTGCGAGGCGGAAAATCGCATATAGATTAACGATTGCCATCAGTCCCATACAGATGTCCGCTAAAGCCCAAACGAGACTAGCCGACTCGACAAGTGAACCGAAGACGATCATGATGAGGACGAGTGCACGGTATGCCATCATGACTTGTTTATTGTCACGGATGAACGTGATGTTCGATTCACCGTAATAGTAGTTTCCAACGACAGAACTAAAGGCAAAGAGGAAGATGGCAAGTGCCATGAATCCTGTCGCAAGTGATCCAACTTGCGACGCAAGTGCCCCTTGCGCTAAATCAATACCGGCTAAGGCATCTCCATTCGCATCTTTTGTCGGAACACCACTGACGAGAACAATCATCGCTGTCGCCGAACAGACCATCAACGTATCAACGAAGACCGCGAATGATTGAATCAAGCCTTGTTTGACCGGGTGGGAGACCTCAGCCGTTGCTGCTGCGTTCGGTGCCGAACCCATACCGGCCTCGTTCGAGAACAAACCGCGACGAATACCATTTAAAACGGCCGCTCCGATTGCTCCCCCTGCTAGTGTCTTAAATTCGAATAATCCTTCTTGGAAAATCAATTTAAAGACGTTCGGTAATACTTCAAGATTCGTCACCATGATATACAGGGCGATCAGGATATAACCACCTGCCATGATTGGAACCATGAAAGAAGCGACTGTCGCAATACTACGAACACCACCAAAAATGATCAGTGCCGTCAAGACGACCAATCCGACCGTAATCCACATCTTATCCACACCATATTGACTTTGCAGTGACAAGGAAATCGTATTCGATTGGACAGAGTTGAAGACAAAACCAAATGAGATCGTGATCAGAACACTAAAGACGATTCCTAACCACCGTTGTCCAAGCGCTTTTTCCATGTAATAGGCTGGACCACCACGCCATTCTTTTCCGTCACGTACCTTATAAATCTGAGCAAGTGTACTTTCAACGAATGCTGATGCCGATCCAATTAAGGCAATCAACCACATCCAAAAAACTGCTCCTGGACCACCTAGTGCAATTGCAGCCGCTACACCCGCGATGTTTCCGGTACCAACACGCGCTGCAGTACTGATTGCGAATGCTTGAAATGGAGAGACACCGTCTTTTCCATCATCTGTTCCTTGGAACAATAAGCGAACCATCTCCGGAATCATCCGGAATTGAACGAACCGCATTCGAAGTGTAAAGTAAATACCTAACACGACTAACAGTGTGATCAATACATTTGTCCATAACAAATCACTGACTCTATTCACTAACTTCATTAATTCCTTTTCCATCAAAACTCCTCACTTTCATCCATCTTTTCTCTCTATTTGTATGTAAGTTTTTTTCACATGTGATTTATCATACGCAATTTATTTTTGAAAAATCAAACTCACTTATAACTCAGAACATAAAAAACGTGTTAAACCTCACATCAGATGTCAGGTTTAACACGTTCACATAGTTAATTCTTTTATTAGATGAACAGATTCAGGTTAGCACCATCTGTTGCGCCGAGATAACTCGCGACACCACCGTAATCAATGCCGTCGAGGAGTTCTTCTTTCTTAATGCCCATGATATCCATCGACATCGTGCAGGCAATCATGCGGACACCCGCCGCTTGCGCTTTTGCCATCATCGTCTCGAGCGCATCGACTTGTTTATCCTTCATGACTTTTTTCATCATTTTTTGACCAGCACCTGCCATATTCATGTTCGAGAGTGGCAGTTCCCCGGCGTGTTTCGGCATCATCATCCCCATCATCCGCTCAATACCGGCTTTCTCGACGGCAGGAGCATCTGGTTTTCGAATGATGTTCAAGCCCCAGAACGTAAAGAACATCGTCACTTGCTTCCCCATTGCTTGTGCACCTTGTGCGATGACAAAGGACGCAAGTGCTTTATCAAGATCACCACTAAAGACGACCATCGTCGCATCATCTGCCGGATTGACTTGAACCGGTGTTGCAGCAAGTGTCTCCCCTTGCCCTTTTTCAAGCAAGACCTCAACGACCCCTTGATTCATCTCCGCTGAATGGACCGTGTGTCCTAGTTTTTTCGCCTATGCTTGAACGTCCGGTAAGAATCCCGGATCCGACGCTTTGACAAAAATTTGCTCGCCATCCGTCATCTGATCGATTTTTGTTTTTAACTCTAAAATTGGACCCGGGCACTGTAAGCCGCACGTATCGAGCAACATCACTTGTGCCGGTGCAGTCTTCGTTTTTGGTTCACGTTTCGTTAACGTTACAGCTGTCTCCTCCTCCGCTTGGTTTCGTGCCTTTTGATCTCGATGCACGACCGACCATGTTTTGTAGCCGCCGCTTAAGTTTTTGACATCATAACCGTGTTGTTGCAACAATTGACTCGCGACATATCCACGTAATCCGACTTGGCATGTTACATAGATCGTTTGATCTTTCGGCAGATCATCTAACTTCTCACGTAACGTCGGTAACGAAATGTTGACCGATCCCGGAATCGCACCTAACTCGTTTTCCGATGGTTCACGGACATCGAGTAACAAACCACCGTTTGCGACGATTGCATCGATTTCGTGCCAATGAACGTTCGTACTGTCACCTAAGACGATATTTGACGCGATATATCCTGCCATGTTAACCGGATCTTTTGCTGAACTATACGGTGGTGCATATGATAGTTCAAGATCTGGTAAATCAAGCACTGTCAAGCCGCCTTTAATCGCTGTCGCGAGGACATCGATTCGTTTCTCGACACCTGTCATACCGATTGCCTGTGCACCATAAATCGTTCCTTCAATTGGATCAAATAACAGCTTCATCGAAATGGGACTCGCCCCTGGATAGTAACCCGCATGGGATCCCGGATGGAGGTGAATCGCTTCATAACGCATACCGAGCTGACGCAATCGTTTTTCGTTGTTACCGGTAGAAGCGACTGTCAAATCGAAGACTTTCGCTACTGCTGTACCGAGCGTTCCACTGTACCGGACATCGCGTCCGGCAATGATGTCGGCGACGAGACGCCCTTGACGGTTCGCAGGCCATGCGAGCGGCACATGTGTCGCTTCCTTCGTGATAAAATCCTTAACTTCGATCGCGTCACCAATCGCAAAGATCGACGGATCGGATGTCCGCAGTTGATTGTCGACTTGAATCGTCTGTTTGATTCCAAGCGTTAAACCAGCATCTGCTGCGAGCTTGCTCTCCGGTGCGACACCGATTGATAAGATGTTCATCTCTGTCTCAATCACGCGTCCACTTGTCAAGACGACACGATGACCTGCTTCTTCAAAACGAGCGACGCCATCTTCTAGAATCAGCTCGACGCCTTTTGCCCGAAGATGTTCATGAACGATCGCTGCCATTTCCGGGTCGATCGGAGCCATGACTTGGTTTGCCATTTCAACGAGGGTAACGTGTGCCCCACGTTCGACAAGATTTTCTGCCATCTCGAGACCGATGAATCCTCCACCGATGACGACTGCCCGTTCCGGACGTGTCGTATCGACGTATTCTCGCATCCGGTCCGTATCCGGAATGTTCCGTAACGTTAAGACATTTGTTGCATCACTCAGTCCTTTAATGTTCGGACGAATTGGTTTTGCACCTGGAGAAAGAATCAGATGATCGTACGATTCATCGTATTCTTCACCTGTGTCAACGTTACGGATCGTGACAGTCTTCGCTTCACGGTTGATCCGAATCGCTTCCGACAAGTTACGGACGTCTAAATTAAATCGTGCATGCATCCCCTCTGGCGTTTGGACAAGTAATTTATTGCGATCTTTAATGACATCTCCGATATAGTAAGGCAGTCCGCAGTTCGCGAACGAGATCTCTTTTCCGCGCTCGAGCAAAATGATTTCTGCCGTTTCGTCAATCCGGCGTAGTCGTGCCGCTGCCGTTGCGCCACCTGCGACGCCACCTACGATGATCGTTTTCATCTAAATGATTCCTCCTTGAAGTACTATCTGCCACTCAATATACCCTGTTAGGTATGTATTTTCAAGTCAGTTGCTTGCGGCTTCACAGATATGACATATCCCATTCGTTTTGTATTTTCTTCCTATCTGAACGGACATTAGTTGCATTTCCTTCTGAAATGCTTGAAACTAAATCTATAGTATATAAAGGGGGATTTTGCAATGGACCAGGAACGTAACTCGAACGAATCAAACGAGAACAATAAAGTGACACCGATTCACCAAGATCGTCAACCCGAAACAAACGAACAAGGAATCGCGCCACAACAGCAACAACACTTAGAAGCTTTCCAAGCTTTCCTCGTTGAAAAAGGCATTCCAATGGAAGCACGTGAGAATGAGACACACGTCTTCTTCATGACACAAGAAAAAACACCTGCAGGAGCAGAACCGATGATGATGATCGTCTTCAGTAAGACGACGACAGATGTTGAATTGTTCGCTCGTACGGTGACACACGTACCAGACGGTGTCGAGGATCTTCCGATTCTTAATGCCATTAACGATTTCAACCAAGAGTTCAAATACTTCCGCGTCGTTCTCGATAGCGACCGTGATGTCACGATCGCATCGACAATTGATCTGGATCACGGCTTCAATCCAGCAGCGATCTTCGGACATTCTGTCATGATGTTCCAAGCATCGGACGAAGTCTATACGTATTTGACAAAACTGTATGAACAGTTCTGATTTTTGATTTTGGACGGCTTTGGATTCTTATTCCAAAGCCGTTTTTTATTTAAAGTTCAATTAAAAATATGAATTATTCTCCTTACGTTCAGATTTCTGAAAACAACTACATGATAGAAACTTCTTATCACTTTTGTAGGAGGTCACGATTATGAAAAAGCGCATAAAAGTAGCTTCGATCTTTATGTTAGCTGGCATCTTAGCTGCCTGCGGTTCGAACGAAACCGATACGACTGTACCGAAAAAAGAGCAGTCGACAGAAACGAAATCAGCGGATGCTGGAATCGCTGCAACGACATTGATAGATGAATTGACGATCTACAGCTCGATCAAAGCAGAACTCGACAAAGCGAAAGACGGACAAGCAATGGATTGGAAGATGGTCAAGACGAGTTATGAAGCAAAACTAAAAGGTGGTGTCAAAACGGTAGCACCAGAAATCGACCAAGTCATTCAATCCGCTTTAATAGATGTTGAAGCGAAGAATCTCGATCAGAACATCGCACGTCAACTCGTCGATAAAGGTCTACAATCCTATTTCTATCAATTACAAAAGGCAACTCAAGCAAAAGCTGAAGAAGCACTCGTTGCGGGTAAACCGGAAGCTGCAACAGAAGCACTCAAAGATGTCGAAGCAATGGCAAAGACCGTTTTCATCCCGACAGCGAAAAAGTGCGACGTAAGCTACGATTTCAAAAATGAAGACGCGATTGCTCAAGCAATTACTTCTGGTCTATCTGCCCAGCAAGAAGCCATTGATACTAAAAAAATCGGTGACTTCAATGTCGCGAAACAAGTGACGGATAAATCGATTTATCGTTCGTTCTACTTGGCTGCACTCGATTATGCTCAAAAAATCGAGGATGGTGTCAAAAGCGGGACGGACGAAAAAGAATTACAGGTAGGGCAAGCAGAAGGATATGCTTCCCTCCTTGCAGTTGAAAAATCTTTAGCGGATGGCGAGGAAGAGACTGTCAAAATACTAAAAGAACGTTATGACTTCTCGAAGACAAAGCCAGCTGACGTTTCTTACAAAGAAATCGAAGGATTATTCGCACAAGCGTTGACGGAAAAAGTCGACGAATCTTATGAAGAAACACAAGAAGCAATCGAGAAGAAAGACATCGATACAGCACGGGCAAAAGCAATGGAAGCTAACCTGTTCATCGTTGCGATGAAACCCACGCTTGAAAACCGTCTCGGTAAAGAAAAAGTAGCGCAAATCACTAAAGATGCGAACGAATGGTTCGCGCTCGTTGAAAAAGGTGACGTCAAGGCCAAAATGATAGGTGAACGGATTACGGACGCACTCAAACCATTTAACTAAGCAAAAATGTTATGAAAACGGAGTGCTAAGGTGAACCTCTTCATGTCTACACCAAGCTTCCGCTTTACGAGTGATGCCCGATACGAATCAGAAGACGCGCAAGCGATTTGTATCAACTAACGATGCCATGATGGCATGACTATAAAAACCATGTCGATTCCCGAATGACACTGTGGAGATCGACATGGTTTTTTCATTGCTGTATATCGTAACGACGTTCCATATAATCAAAGGTACCGCCACTAATTTCAATCGTCCGGACCGGTTTAAAGCCAAGACGGCGATACAGTCGTTGCGCTCCAACGTTCGTTTGATCAGCGTTTAACGTAAACGCTTGTAGTCCCTGTTTCTCGCCTACTTCCGCTGCTGCCTGCAACAGTTCCGTACCAATTCCTTTTCCACCATGACGCGCATCCACTGATAAGGTATCCAGGTAATAGACCGGTCCTTCCGTCTCGACGTCGATCTGGACGTCTTGACCTGTCCACTGTTTCAATTGTTCTTTAATTGGTTCGTCGAGTTGTTTCGCCTCTGTTCCGGCATAAGCGATCACGATGCCCGCTACTTCGTCCTTGATGATTTTCACGAGGATGTTCTCATGACTGAGCCGGTTTCCGGTTTGGGAAACGAAATAAGCGAGCCTTTCTAGAACCTCTTCTTTTTCTGTCGTTCCCGTCAATGTCTCAGCAATCTCATGAATCGCTTGCTCAATCAACGGGGCAATCTGTTGTGCTTCAGAAGCATGTGCTTGTCGAATCATCTAATCGTTCTCCTTTGAACTTATTTTCTAATTAATGAACCTGAAAAATCGGACTCGACGATGTCGAATCCGATACATAATTTTTTTAGATATTCTCCGTTTTACTGCGTCACTCTCTTTACGACAGGTGCCGGTACGATGATAGGCTCCCGTGTCATGACAGCAACAACACGACCGGCGATCGCTACGGCCAGTAATGTGTATAACGTCAAGCTAAGTGGCAGATAAACAAGTGAAATCACTAACACGATGGCGTCGAGTCCGAACAAAATCGTCCCGATCGATAGACCTGTTAGTTTACTGAGTCCCATCGACAGTAGATCGTCTCCACCTGTCGCTGCTCCACTTTTCAAAACAAGTCCGAGACCATATCCGGTCACGATTCCGCTAGCGATCGCTGCGATAAGTGTCGCTGGCCAAGCCTGTTCTGGAAAGTGGAACAAATCAAGTCGGTGCCACATCTCGTAAAAGAGTGATAACGCACCTGCTGAAAGTAACGCTTCGCTGACGAAACGTTTTCCTTTGAAGTACAAAGCGCCAATGAAAAATGGAATATCGAACACGATCATCGAGATCGAAGGATTGATATCAAAAAAGTATCGACCGAGCAACGATAACCCAATAAAGCCGCCTTCTGCTAATCCGAACTGTTCATTCAATGTGTAGTAACCGAACGCCATGATCAGCGTTCCGGTTAAGATGGTTGCGATTCGTTTCATGTTTTATTGTCCTCTCCCATTTACATCGTGGGAGAGGTTTTATACGTCCCGTTTGGGTATTCATCTATTTTCGCTCTCCCTGATTTTTATAAGCCATTACCGTCTTGTTCGTCTTGACCGGTACTGCTAAAAATCAGGTAAGCTGAATAGATGATTGGTCCTCTCGGTATCCATCGGTTTCCACCCCTTCATTAAAAATCTATTTTCATTATAACCCGAATTTCAGTAACTAAAACAGTTTTATGCATTCTTCACATAATCCAAACACTTTTGCTCACTCATTCACAATTTAGACAAGATTATGCTCAATGTTGAACAAACTACTTGAAAGTGAACTTGTGAAGGATTACACTAAGTATATCAAATGAATGTGATTTACATCACAAACAAAACACAAAGGAGACTTTACCCATGAAAGTAGCAGTCATCGGATGTACACACGCAGGAACAGCAGCAGTCAAAGAACTCGCTTCACAACAAGATGTCGAGATCACCGTTTATGAGCGGAATGACAATGTATCGTTTCTCTCTTGTGGAATCGCACTTCACGTCGGTGGTGTCGTCAAGCACGCGGAATCGCTATTTTACTCGTCACCAAGTGAACTTGCTGAGCTCGGAGCCGAGATGCGTCTGAAACATGATGTACTTGAAATCGATAGTGAACGTCAAACGATCGTTGCGAAAAACCTCATGACTGGTGAAGTCGTTCACGATACGTACGATAAACTCATCATGACGACTGGATCTTGGCCAATCATTCCAATGCTTCCTGGTATTGAGTTGAACCAAATCGAGCTCTGTAAAAACTATCACCACGCTCAAACAATCATCGAAAAAGCATCAGATGCAGAGCGGATCACGGTCGTTGGTGCAGGCTATATCGGTGCTGAACTCGTCGAAGCGTTTGAAGCCTACGGAAAAGATGTTACGTTCATCGACAGTGCAGACCGCATTCTCAACAAATACCTCGACCGCTCGTTCACTGACGTCATTGAACGCGAATTAACAGATCGCGGCATTCGTCTTGAACTTGGACAAACCGTCCAAAGCTTCAAAGGAGAAAACGGTGCTGTCACACACGTCGTTACAGATAAAGGCACATTTGAAACGGATCTCGTCATTCTCTGTGTCGGTTTCCGTCCAAGTACGGAACTCTTAAAAGGACAAGTCGATATGTTACCGAACGGTGCCATCATCGTTGACGATTATATGCGGACGAGCAACCCGAACATTTTTGCTGCTGGTGACAGCTGTGCCGTCTATTACAACCCAGCTCGGACACATGCCTATATTCCACTCGCAACGAATGCTGTCCGGATGGGTACGCTCATCGGAAAAAACTTACTCGCGCCAAAGATTCGTTACCAAGGAACACAAGGCACATCTGGTCTTCGTTTATATGATTTGAACATCGCGTCGACTGGTTTGACAGAAGAAGCGGCACCCTTGTTCGGACTTGAAGTGAGCAGCACGACAGTTACAGATGCGTATCGTCCAGAGTTCATGCCAACAGCAGAAGACGTCCAATTGAAGCTCGTCTTCGAGACGGCAACACATCGTGTCGTCGGTGCACAAATCATCTCAAAAGTTGATTTGACACAGGCAATGAACACACTTTCTGTCGCGATTCAAAATGACATTACACTTGAAGAGCTCGCTTTCGTCGATTTCTTCTTCCAACCGCACTACAACAAACCGTGGAACTTACTAAACCAAGCAGCTCTACAAGCAATGAGCGAGCGCCAATCAGCTCGTGTCTAAATTTATTGCAAGATAGATTAAGTGCAATTTTTCTCTATTATGAGGAGAAAGATTGCACTTTTTGTTCATTTCGAACCGTTTTCTATAAAAGAACACGTCATGCAGTTTGCGATTTGAATGCGTAATCAATGACTGAACTTTACAGTCACCTCTTCATTTTTCCGTTTCAATCTGATAAAGATGCTGCCAGTCCTGATACGACATCGTTCCGTTCATCGTCTCCATATCAAAGCGTAACGGTGCGATCAATTCGAGTGAATTACCATCTGGATCCTCGAAGTAGATTGCTGCGTGCGCATGTGGATGATTATCGAGAACGAGCGGTTGATTTGCTCCTGCTACACCGAAGGCTGATCGAACTTCAATCCCTCTCTCCTTTAACCAGTCCTGTGCTTTGTCGATATTTTCATGCTCCATCCGAAACGCAACATGGCGAATCGACGGATGATACGGTAACTCAGCTTGACCTGCTTTCCATAGCCCCAACCAACTCTTACCGTGCTCGATCCAAAAGAAAGCGACGCGTTCATTTCGGAACGCACATTCAAGACCTAACTCTTCGTAAAAGACAATCGATCGTTCGAGCTCTTTGACCGGTAAATGGGCTTCATACAGTCCAGCAATCATCTTCTTCACACTCCTCTTTTTCTAGTGTAAGCCATCAATTTCCAAATTTACTACTATCAAAAACGTTTAATCCGACTTGTTGAGGGAACATACAACCTATACCAAAACCAACTTTCAGGAGGAATGTTTACATGGCTGCATCGAAAAATCCGTTAACACAATACTTCAATGACGATTTCCCAAAACAATATCAGGACGCCCCAGCGGTTCAAGCAAAAATGGAACCTGTTCCCGATTGTGGAGAAGAAAGTTATAAAGGTTCTGGCAAATTGATCGGCAAAAAAGCACTGATTACGGGTGGCGACTCCGGCATCGGCCGAGCAGCAGCAATCGCCTACGCTCGTGAAGGGGCTGATATCGTCCTTAACTACTTACCGGAAGAACAACAGGATGCTGAAGAGGTCAAAGCACTCGTTGAAGCAGCGGGACAAAAAGCATATCTCTTACCTGGTGATTTAAGTGATGAAGCGTTCTGTGGACAACTCGTCAAAGAAGCACACGAATCACTCGGTGGACTCGACATTTTGGCACTTGTCGCGGGTAAACAACAAGCTGTCGAAAACATTCTCGACCTTTCGACGGAGCAATTACGCAAGACATACGAAATCAACGTCTTCTCCCTCTTCTGGGTCGTCAAGGCAGCCTTGCCACTCTTAAAGGAAGGCGCTTCGATTATCACGACGACATCTGTCCAAGGATATAATCCAAGCGCGAATCTCTTGGATTACGCTTCGACGAAGTTTGCCATCAACGGTTTCACGCGTGGACTCGCTAAACAAGTCGCGCCAAAAGGAATCCGTGTCAACTCCGTCGCACCTGGTCCGATTTGGACACCGCTTCAAATCTCGGGTGGTCAGCCAAGCGAGAACATTCCAGAGTTCGGGCAGGAAACACCACTGAAACGAAGTGGTCAACCGGTCGAACTGTCTGATGTCTATGTCTTCCTTGCTTCAGACGCTGCAAGCTATGTCACAGCGCAAATCTATGGTGTCACAGGTGGAATCGAGTTAGCATAAGGATCGAATCTCGACAGGGTAGCTTCGGCTATCCTGTTTTCGCGTGTCTTAACGGGATATCAGTTGCATCACCCGGTGCCATTTAGTCTAATGAAAGTAATAACGATGAAGGAGTGAATCAGATGACTGAAAAAGAAAAGATGATTAAAGGGGAACTCTATTTAGCACAAGATCCGGAACTCGTTGCCGACCGCATCCGGGCACAATCGCTCTGTTATGAGTTTAATCAATTGAGTGTCCATGATCGTGCCAAGCGAAAGATGCTTTTGCAACAATTATTTCAGACGGAGCAAGCCGACTTTTACATCGAACCGACCTTTAAATGTGATTATGGCTACAACATTACGTTAGGGGCTCGTTTTTATGCCAACTATGACTGTGTCTTGCTCGATATTTGTCCGATTACGATCGGCGACAACTGCATGCTTGCTCCAGGAGTACATATCTATACCGCGACCCACCCACTCGATCCTGTCGAGCGCAATAGCGGTTATGAATTAGGAAAACCGGTCGTCATCGGGAACAATGTCTGGATCGGTGGACGCGCGGTCATCAATCCCGGTGTGACGATCGGAGATAATGCAGTTATTGCCTCAGGTAGTGTCGTCGTCAAGGATGTACCGGCAAACAGCGTCGTTGGTGGAAATCCAGCTCGGATCATCAAGACGATCTAATTCTCATCAAATTCTAATCTGTTCCTCAGTTTCCTTTCACGTGGTCTGGTTATTCTATGTATAAGAACAACAGCCACTACTCAAAGGAGGACATCATCATGACTGAAAAACGAACAGATAAAGGAAATAAACGTTTCAAAAAAGGAATCGCTACACTTGCCGTAACGGGTACAGTCTTAACAGGAGCTGGTGCGTTCCTACTCTTCACAGGCCCAGGACACTCTCTCGTCAACTCGACGGTCACCACTTCACAGCAGGCAGAGCAAAAAGTCGAAGCTGCTTCGCGCCAAGTCAAACAAAAGCTTCCTGCTTCAATGCGTGACGATCAAGAAATCGAAGGCACATTGCAGAAACTATCAGATCGTTCGATGACGATCGACGTTAACGGTGACGCTCAGACGTATGACTTTGCTTCGTCAGTAGAACGTGAAGCCGTGCAAAAAGAGGATTGGGTCAAAATCGATCTGAATGCGAATCAGCAAATCACGGAACTTGAGCGAGAAGATCCAGATGATCGCAATGACCGAGAGGACGATGGCAATCGCTCAAATGATTCATCGGACGATGCGAATGAACGGTACGGTATCCTTCGTGCCCTATCACAAAGTGAATTGACACTCGAACAAGAGGGACAAGAGACGATCTACGCAATGGCGGATCGTGCGGAACGTGACGCTGCGAAATCTGGGGATATCGTAAAAATCAAATTGAATGCAGATGGTCAAGTCCGTGAGCTTGATCGGGAAGAGGATGACGAAAATCGTAATGATATACGCGATGAAGACCGTGACGATGCACGGGAGCAAGAAGTCCGCGGTATTCTCTCTAAAATAACGAATCAAGAGATCATCATTGAACAGAATGGTGCGCAAAAATCGTACTCTCGTACATCAAACATGGAACAAGATGATGACGTCCGAGTTGGTGGTTCCGTCAAACTTGAGTTGAACGCATCAGACGAAGTGACAGAAATCGATGAATGATCATTAAAGGAGGATGTTTATGTCAACCACCATCTTAATCGTTGAGGACGACGCGAAAATCGCGCGCCTCCTTGAACTCGAACTCCAATATGCCGGGTACGCGACACGTGTCGCCCCCAACGGAAAAGATGGTCTCGCTGCCGCTGAGCATTCGGTTGATCTCGTCTTACTCGACGTGATGATGCCGGAGCTGAGCGGCTTCGAGGTGTTGCGCAGGCTCCGTGGAAAAGGCATGCACGTCCCCGTCATTATGCTAACAGCACGTGGAGAAGTGTACGATAAAGTCGCGGGACTCGATCTTGGTGCGAATGATTATGTGACGAAACCGTTCGAGATGGAGGAACTCCTTGCTCGGATCCGAGCGTTATTACGCACTCCGACTTCAACTAGTAACGCACTGCGCACGTTACAGTTCGCTGATCTTGTACTCAATCTTGATCGACATGAAGCATTTCGCAATGAAGGGCGACTCGATTTGACACCACGTGAGTTCGAACTTCTGACATATTTACTAGAAAACAAGGAACATGTCCTGACACGCGAACAAATCCTAAATCACGTCTGGGGGTACGATTACTTCGGCGAGACGAACATCGTCGACGTCTACATCCGTTATCTTCGCAAAAAAGTCGATGCCCACCCTCCAGCTTTGATTCAGACCGTTCGTGGGGTTGGTTATGTGCTACGGGAGGCGATCCCATGAAGCTTCGAACGAAGCTTGCTTTATCCGTCACCGCCTTTACGACACTCTTGTTATTCCTTTCGTTCATCGTCGTGACACTCGTCGTCCAAAATCATTTAATTGAATCGCGTTATACCCAACTGGAACAGGCAGAGGAATTGATGGAAGATGATTCATCGGTCCGGACATTGCTGACGCTTCATGAGGATGCTGTCGTCTTATCGAACGAAAATGGACGCTGGGTCATCTCAAACGATGAAGATGGCGACGACTCGTCTACTGTTAACGGAGACGTACAAGCAAATGACCTCCCCGATATCCCACGCTCGAAGGAACCTTTTAAGTCTGGCGATTGGTTCGGCATCGTCTATCAGGATCAAGCCTATCTGTTCGAAGATGAGAGCGTCGATGATACAGTCTCGACACTCGTTTTGACCTTCACCATCGTGTTGGTCGTTGGAATCCTGATCGCGTTCATCAGTAACTTCTGGATTGCTTATCAGACGCTCCGCCCGCTCAGGCAACTAAATGATACGATGCAACGAATCTCCTCTTCTGGAACGCTTGAGACCGTGCAGACCAAACGTGATGATGAGATCGGTCGCCTCGGTCGCGTCTTCAATCAGATGATTGGTCGTGTCGATCAGACGATGGAACAACAACGGCAGTTCGTCGCGGATGTCTCGCATGAAATGAAGACACCCTTGACCGTCATTGAGGGATACACTCAATTATTGAAACGCTGGGGCAAAACGAAGCCCGACGTACTCGATGAATCGATCGAACACATCTTGCAGGAGACACATGCGATGC
>NZ_DJUM01000045.1:0-15640 GCF_002440475.1 Exiguobacterium sp. UBA6282
GAAACATGGGATAACGGTAAGGCGGTACGTGAAACTTTGAATGCAGATTTACCTTTGGGTATTGATCACTTCCGATATTTTGCGGGTGCTTTACGTGCACAGGAAGGATCTCTTAGTCAGATTGATGAAAATACAGTGGCCTATCAGTTCCATGAGCCGATTGGTGTAGTTGGACAAATTATTCCATGGAATTTCCCACTATTAATGGCTGTATGGAAACTGGCGCCTGCACTTGCTGCAGGAAACTGTGTCGTATTAAAGCCGGCTGAGCAAACACCAGCATCAATTTTAGTGCTTGTTGAGCTGATTGAAGATTTACTTCCACCAGGTGTGCTGAATGTTGTAAATGGCTTCGGTTTAGAAGCAGGAAAGCCGTTAGCATCGAATCCGCGCATCGGTAAAATAGCATTTACAGGTGAGACGACGACAGGTCGCCTTATTATGCAATATGCATCTCAAAATCTGATTCCGGTTACTCTGGAATTGGGCGGTAAATCACCGAACATTTTCTTTGAAGATATCATGCAGGCAGACGATGCATTCTTTGATAAAGCAATCGAAGGATTATTGATGTTTGCGTTGAACCAAGGGGAAGTCTGTACGTGTCCGTCGCGTGCCTTGATTCAAGAATCGATTTACGAACCGTTCATGGAACGTGTTTTAGAGCGCGTCAAAGCCATCAAAATCGGAAATCCTCTTGATGCCGACGTCATGATGGGTGCTCAGGCTTCGAACGAACAGATGGAGAAAATCCTTTCGTATCTTGAAATCGGTAAGTCGGAAGGCGCAGAGTGTCTAATCGGTGGAGAGCGCAACATGCTCGAAGGAGATCTCGCAGAAGGATATTACATTCAACCAACGATCTTTAAAGGACACAATAAGATGCGCATCTTCCAGGAAGAAATTTTCGGACCGGTTCTATCGGTCACGACATTCAAGACGGAAGAAGAAGCACTCGAAATTGCGAATGATACGTTATATGGTCTTGGTGCCGGCGTCTGGACACGTGACATGAACCGTGCTTATCGGTTTGGTCGTGCGATCGAAGCAGGGCGCGTCTGGACGAACTGTTATCACCAATATCCAGCTCACGCGGCGTTTGGTGGTTACAAAATGTCAGGGATCGGACGCGAGAACCATAAGATGATGCTCAACCATTACCAACGGACGAAAAACCTACTCGTTAGCTATAACCCGAATAAACTCGGTTTCTTCTAAGTCGGAAAGGACGTGGATGCAAATGGTGGAACGTGTTCAGGCGACAGCAGCTTGTCTTGAGTTGATCGACCAGTTGAGAGAAAAACACGGTCCGTTGATGTTTCATCAATCTGGTGGTTGTTGCGATGGCAGTTCCCCGATGTGTTTTGCGCAGGGCGATTTATTCCTGGGAGATCAGGATAAAAAACTAGGAGAGATCGGTGGTTGCCCGTTTTATATTCATGAAGATCAATATGAGTACTGGAAACATACCCAACTCATCATTGATGTCGTGGATGGTCGAGGCGGAATGTTCTCTCTTGAGGGTGTCGAAGGGAAACGTTTTTTGACACGCTCCCGTGCGTTCACGCAAGAGGAATACGCTGAACTATCAGCATCAAGTTAATGAAGGATATAAACGCGATTTTGTCTAGGCGACTTGTTCATTCAGGTCGCTTGTACAGAATCGTGTTTTTGTTCGTATTACAGCGTTCTAACAGGATAAAAGTTGGTAATGCGGCATAAGAACGGTATAATGAACTCATATTTTGACGAGAAGATTTTTTCACACTATGACATTATAGGGGGTCACCATGAAATATCCATTTTTAGGTTGGACAGGTCACACGATCGGAGTGACGGCGCCCTCCTCCGGATTACGTGAACAGCAACAGGAATGGGTCGAACGAGCAGTTGAACAGGTACAAGCACGGCAAATGAACGTCCGTTTAGGTGAAACGATTTGGTCGCATCAACTTGCTGAGAGTGCACCGGTCAAACAACGCGCCGAAGAATTCAATCACATGATGACGGATGAGACGATTGATGCTGTTATCCCGCCATTTGGTGGGGAACGCGCCATTGATCTTTTACCCGAGTTGACGTTAGCTACTTACCAAACAAAATGGTTGCTTGGCTATTCCGATATCAGTACGTTATTGCTCAGTTTGACGCTTCAGACGGGAATTGCGACAGCACATGGTCCGAACTTCGTTGAGCTTCGGAGTAAAGAATGGGACGAGACGACAAGTGCCTGGCGACGGGTTCTCGCGACGCCATCTGGAGAAACCGTCACACAGTGGGCTTCCGATCGTTATCAAACCGCGTGGACAGACGAAGAACGTCCAGCAGGTTCGTTATTTCAGCTGACGGAAGCGACAGAATGGAAAGCACTTGATGAGCGAACAGAAGTGACCGGACGGTTACTTGGGGGTTGTCTGGAGACGATTCGCCATCTGATTGGGACACCGTACGGAGATGTGAAGCGCTTCCAACATGAAGAGATCAACGGAGAACCGATTCTCTGGTACTTCGAGGTGTCTGAAGCGAGTTCTGCCGAGGTGCATCGGACGCTTCGACAAATGGCGTATGCAGGGTGGTTCGACCATGCGGCTGGCTTTTTATTTGGCCGTACGTCTGCAAGGATTACAGAAGATCTGACATGGCTAGACGTGTATCACTATCTAGCCGATGAAACGGGCTTACCAGTCTTATATGATCTTGACATCGGTCATCAGCCACCACAGTTAACGTTAATCAATGGAGCGACGGGTACGGTTCGTATTCAAGGAAAAGATTCACGAATCGATCTTACGTTCAACTAAAAAGGAGAGCACGCAATGGCACGTCGTAAGTTTCAAGCATTAGGCGTTTATAAACGCGTCCATATTAACCCGGAAACACGTCGAATGACGTTACCGGAACCGTTTTACGATGCACTTCGTCTAGAAGATGAATTGCTGATTGCACAAGTCGGAGATGTTCTCGTCATGCGTCGTCCGGGGGAAGTCGTCGAGACAGAAACGGATTTATTGAGTGAACTCGTAGAAGATGGATTCACGGGTACAGAGCTTGTCCAAGAGTTTGCCTACCGGCGTCAGCAACAGGAACAACGATTACGTCAACAAGTCTTGCAGGATGAAGAGGATGACCATGCTGCTCAACTGAAGATCGAGCTATAACGGAAAGAAGGAGTGGGGCAGATGCGTCGTAGAACAAAAATTGGAATCGGAGTCATCGGATCCGGATTAGTAGCAGCGAGTTATTATTTTTATGAGATGGCAATCGCCACGAATCCGAAGCCGTTCTTATCGAATAATCGGGATTTGAGTGATGAGATGGTCCGGTTGATGCAACCTGGACAGACATGGATCAAGGAGCAGCCGCTCGAGCGGATCGAGATTGAAGCAAAAGATGGTTTAACGTTACGCGGACATTTCCTCCCGTCTCCTGTTCCGTCAGACCGGATTGTCATTCTCGTGCATGGATACGGAGGCGTCGGAACGGATTTAGCCGGATTCGCCTATCTGTACCATCAGGCCGGTTTCCATGTCATGATGCCCGATAATCGAGGACACGGAATGAGTGACGGTCATTATATCGGATTCGGATGGCATGATCGTGAAGATTGTCTCAGTTGGTCGAACTATCTGATTGAACGGATTGGACAGGATGCGAAACTGTTCTTACATGGTGTGTCGATGGGAGGGGCGACCGTATTGATGACGAGTGGCGAACAACTTCCACCACAAATCAAAGGAATCATTTCTGATTGTGCCTATACGTCCGTCAATGCTGTTCTTGCGTATCAGATGAAGCGGATGTATCGACTACCACACTTCCCGTTTTTAGGGATGACGAGCGTATTGACGAAGCTAAAGGCAGGTTATACGTTCCGTGAAGCATCAGCGCTGAAACAGGTCAAAAAGGCACAGGTTCCGATTCTCTTCATTCATGGTGGTGCGGATACGTTCGTACCGACAGATATGGTGTATGAGCTGTACGAAGCCTGTCCAACGGAAAAGGAACTGGTCGTCATTCCGAATGCCGCACACGCTATGGCATATTTCGAGGATCCGGCATTATATGATGACGTCGTTGAGAAGTTCGTCCGGAACATCTTGCGAAATGATTGACAACTCAGTTCGTTACCCGCTATATTAATATCATAAATCAACGTCGTCGTGGCGGAACTGGTAGACGCGCTAGACTCAGAATCTAGTGGTGGCAACACCGTGGAGGTTCAAGTCCTCTCGGCCGCACCAAANNCGAGGCAATCCCATCAAGGGGTTGCCTCCTTTTTTGATAATGAATAGAAAACGGTTGCATCGAATAAAAATTCAGAAATGTTTATCTTTTTAGAACTTTTCTGGTAAAATACGTTTTAAAGAGGGTACTCTTCAGGGAAAGTACTAAGTGGAGTCGACAATCTTTAACACATAGGAGAGGGGAAACAAACATGAAAAAAGGAAGTATTTTGCTAGCGCTCTTGATGAGCTGTATTCTCGTACTTGGTGCATGTAGTATCGGTTCGAAGGATGAAGGGTCTTCAGAAGGAAAGACGTATAAAGTTGGTATCGACGTCACGTATCCACCATTTGAGTACAAAGACGGGGACACGTACAAAGGAATCGACATCGATCTTATGAAAGCAATCGCTAAGGATCAAAACTTCAAGATTAAATTTGAAGCAATGGATTTCAGCGGTATCATTCCAGCACTTCAAGCAAACCAATTGGACGTTGCCATTGCCGGTATGAGTATTACACCAGAACGGAAAAAAGTCGTCACATTCTCAGACCCATATTTCAAAGCTGGTCTTATTTTAGTCGTCAAAAAAGATGAGAATGGTATTAAATCCGTTAACGATCTTAAAGGGAAAAAAGTAGCCGTCAAAAAGGGAACGACGGGTGCAAAATATGCAACGGACAACGCGGATAAACTTGGCTTCACTGTTACACAGTTCAATGACAGTCCAGCGATGTTCCAAGAAGTAAAGAACGGTAACGCAGCTGCCTTGATTGAAGATTATCCGGTCATCTCATATGCAAACAAACAACAAAATCTTGGATTGAAACTTGTCGGTGATCGTCTCAACGGTGATAACTACGGGATCGCTGTCTTAAAAGGTGAGAATAAGGATCTGCTGAAGAAAATCAACAAAGGACTTGCGAATCTGAAAGAAAACGGTGAATACGATAAAATCGTTGACACGTATCTGAAATAAGTCGCAAGGCGATAAGGGAGTGGGATAGCCAATGGAAGTGGTCAAAACCGCATTTCCATTTTTCTTGGAAGGGCTTCAAGTCACATTGTATATTTTCATCATTGCGGTCATCGTCGGCTTTCTGATTGGCTTAGTCGTCGCATTGATGCGGTTGTCACCGTTAAAGATTTTGAACGCAATCGCGATCATCTATATCGATGTCATTCGTGGTACACCGTTCATCGTTCAGCTTTTCTTCATCTACTTTGGACTCAACTCGCTTGAGTGGTTATCGATGGACCGGATGTATGCAGGGATACTGACGGTCGCGATCAATGCTGGTGCTTATTTCGCGGAAATTATTCGAGCAGGTATCCAGTCGATTGATAAGGGACAAACAGAAGCCGCACGTTCACTCGGGATGACAGGACGTCAAACGATGGTTCAAATCATTTTACCGCAAGCATTCCGACGGATGTTACCAACGATTACGAATCAATCGATCATTAGCTTAAAAGATACATCGTTGTTATCGATCATCGGCATCGCTGATTTGACGCAACAAGGTCAAGTTCAGCAATCGACGACGTTTGAGCCATTCATCGTTTGGTCTGTCGTCGGATTGATGTACTTCGTCATCATTTATCTCTTGTCATTAGTGGCGAAGTTCTTGGAACGGAGGTTTACATTACGATGAGTATCATTGAAGTGAAGAATCTAAAGAAATCATTCGGCTCGAACGAAGTCTTAAAAGACATTAACGTCTCGATAGCCGAAAAAGAAGTTGTGTGTGTCATCGGTCCGTCGGGATCTGGGAAAAGTACGTTTTTACGCTGTTTGAATCGACTGGAAGAGATTACGGGTGGAACGGTCATCATCGATGATTTCGACATCACAAATCCGAAGGTCGATATCAACAAAGTTCGGGAGGAGGTCGGAATGGTCTTTCAGCATTTTAATCTCTTCCCGCATAAGACCGTGCTTGAGAACGTCACGCTCGCACCGATCAAAGTACGTAAATCGGATAAGGACCAGGCGAAAAAGCGAGCTTTGGAACTACTCGATAAAGTTGGGTTACGGGAAAAAGCGAATAATTATCCAGGCGAATTATCCGGGGGTCAAAAGCAACGGGTCGCAATTGCCCGAGCGCTCGCGATGAATCCGAAAATCATGTTGTTTGACGAGCCAACGTCAGCGCTTGACCCGGAAATGGTCGGGGACGTGCTTGCCGTCATGAAACAACTTGCTCTCGAAGGGATGACGATGGTCGTCGTGACCCATGAGATGGGATTTGCTCGTGAAGTCGGAGACCGCGTGTTGTTTATGGATGGTGGGTATGTCGTCGAAGAGAATGTGCCACAAGCGCTCTTTGATTCTCCACAGCATGAACGGACGCAATCGTTCCTCAGTAAAGTGTTATGATTAAACCGGCGTATCTAAATGCAGATACGCCGGTTTTTTGCTTATTCATAAATTACTGGCTAAGCGCTCATAAGAAAAACTTATACATTTAAGCGTGAGAATTTGGGAATTCGAAATGCACACGCAGGAAAAGAGTAGTAATATAGTAACGAAGGCACTTTCATGGAAGAATGGCACGTTCGTTCCTTCTCATGACGTTTTAGCGCATCATTCATGCAATTTCTTTTGAAAGCGCTAACAGGTAGAGGGCTGGAAACACATTTAGCCGATGCTAAATGTGAGGGGAGAAATATAGAAACGGGGGGAACCGTACATGGCAGGCCACGAGCAAGATCAACAAGCATTTTATGGACCAAACCTTGGCTACATCATTGAATTGTACGAGCGTTTTTTAGAAGACAAAACATCCGTCGATGAGGAGACACGTACTTATTTCGAAGAGCATGGTGCACCTGTGACGGAACCAGTAGTACCGATGCAAGTCGAGACGGGAGATTTCGAAAAATATCTTGCGGCGAATCGTTTAGCGGAACAAATTCGTGCAAAAGGACATCTTGCGGCGGATATCTATCCGCTGAAGGACCATCCGCGAGAAACAGGATTATTCGAACTAAATCAGTTTGGACTGACAGAGGCAGATCTTCGGAAAATGCCGGTTTCACTCGTCTGTCCTGAGCCGCCAGCGGGTGTTCAAGATGCATTTGAAGGCATCGAGCACTTGAAAGCGCAATACACGGGAGCAGCGGCTGTTGAGTTCCAGCATGTTGATGACTTAGAGGAAAAGAAATGGCTCCGTCAAAAAATCGAACAAGGTGCTTTGACGGCGACGCTTGATGCTGAGCAAAAGAAACAATTGTTCAAACGCTTGGCTGAAACGGACCTTTTCGAAAAATATCTGCACAAAACATATGTCGGTCAAAAACGATTCTCGATCGAAGGGCTCGATGCGATGGTGCCATTGCTCGATACGATCGTCGGACACCTCATTTCGAACGGCTCGGAGACGATCAATATCGGAATGGCGCACCGTGGACGATTAAATGTTTTAGCTCATGTACTCGGTAAACCATATGAAATGATCTTTGCTGAGTTCCAGCATGCACCAAATCATGATCTCGTACCGTCTGAAGGATCAATCGGTATCACATACGGTTGGACGGGCGACGTGAAGTATCACCTCGGACTAAACCGGAAACTCGAGCAAAAGACACGTGACATCCGGATGACGCTCGCGAACAATCCGTCGCACTTAGAGTTCGTCGACCCAGTCGTCGAGGGCTTCACGCGTGCGGCACAAGATGACCGGACCCAAAAAGGCGCACCACGTCAAGAGCAGGCAGCCGCTGCTGCGATCCTGATTCACGGGGATGCAGCGTTCCCAGGTCAAGGAATCGTTGCTGAAACCTTGAATTTAGCAAATCTCAAAGGATATAACACAGGCGGAACGATTCACATCATCGCGAACAATACGATCGGCTTCACGACGGAACCGACAGATTCGCGTTCGACGCGTTACTCGAGTGACCTGGCTAAAGGGTATGAGATTCCAGTTTTCCACGTCAACGCCGATGAACCTGAAAGCTGTCTCGCTGTTGCGCTACTCGCGAGCGAGTACCGTGCAACATTCAAGAAAGACGTCATGATCGATTTAATCGGATATCGTCGTTTTGGACACAACGAAATGGATGAACCGATGAATACAAACCCGGTCTTATACGATTTGATCCATAAGCATGATCCGATTCGTGTCTTGTACGGAAAGACGCTTGTCGCGAACGGGGATGCGACAGCTGAGGAAATTCAATCGATTGAGACGTCAATCAATGATCACATGAAGGCGGCTCGAGAAAAAGTCCCAAATGTAGAGAAAGAGTATGGTGGGGTCATGCCGGACGTCGTCTTTAAAGGCGTTCCGACGATCGAAACAGGAGTAGCGATCGAAACATTAACTGCATACAATCAAGAATTGTTGCAGTGGCCAGATGGCTTCCAAGTGTTCCATAAACTTGAGAAAGTCCTGAAGCGCCGGACAGATGCATTCTCGACGAAGAACGGGATTGACTGGGGACACGCCGAAACATTGGCATTCGCTTCAATTCTCTCGGATGGAACACCAATCCGATTGAGCGGGCAAGATTCTGAACGGGGAACGTTTGCACAACGGAATATCAATCTTCATGATGTGAAAACGGGAGAAGGATTCTCGCCACTTCATGCTTTATCAACGGCAACAGCTTCGTTCTCGGTCTATAACAGTCCACTCTCTGAGGCGGGTGTTCTTGGCTTTGAATACGGCTATAATGTCTTTGCACCAGAAACGCTTGTCTTATGGGAAGCGCAATACGGAGACTTCGCAAACTCAGGTCAAGTCATCTTTGACCAGTTTATTTCTGCGAGCCGAGCCAAATGGGGACAAACGTCAGGTCTCGTTATGTTGCTTCCGCACGGTTATGAAGGACAAGGACCAGAACACTCGAGTGGTCGTTTAGAGCGCTTCTTGACGTTATCCGGTGAGAAGAACTGGACAGTTGCGAACGTATCGAGTGCTGCGCAGTACTTCCATTTGTTGCGTCGACAAGCAGCAATCCTCGGAAAAGAGGAAGTTAGACCGCTCGTGGTCATGACACCAAAGAGTCTCTTGCGTCATCCGCTTGCGACATCTGACGTCTCTGAATTGACGGAGGGTAGTTTCCGTCGTGTCATTGAACAAGCGGGACTTGGAGAAGCACCAGATCGTGTCAAACGTCTTGTGTTCTGTTCTGGTAAGATGGCAATTGATTTAGCGGAAGCGGTCTCGAAATCAGAGGAGAATCTCGACTGGTTACAAATCGTCCGGGTTGAGGAACTGTATCCGTTCCCAGCGAAAGCCTTACAAGAAGTCATTGCGCGCTATGAATCCGTCGAAGAGATGGTCTGGGTGCAAGAAGAACCGAAAAACATGGGGGCGTGGTCCTTTATGGAACCACGGCTTGAAACAGTCGCACCGAACGGAATTCAAAATGTTCGTTACATTGGTCGTCGTCGCCGTTCAAGTACAGCAGAAGGTGACCCGGCAGGTCATAAAGTAGAGCAAGCACGTATAATCAATGATGCGCTCACAGCAACGGCTTCTACACCAACAGCACCATCACACGTATCGAATCACACATCATAACGTAAGATAGAAACGAGTCATAGGGGGAGAATACGATGGAAATCAAAGTACCAGAACTTGCCGAATCAATTACTGAAGGAACGGTGGCATCTTGGTTAAAACAACCAGGTGATCACGTGGAAAAAGGGGAAGCCATCGTTGAGCTCGAGACAGATAAGGTCAACATCGAAGTACCGTCAGATGAAGCGGGTACGTTAACGGAAGTAATGGCTGCTGAGGGAGATACAGTCCGCGTCGGGGAAACGATTGCTGTCATCTCTGCTGGTGGCGAAGCTTCAAAACCGGCTGCAACAGAAACAGCACAAGAAACTCCAAAAGAGACACCAAAAGCAGAAGAAAAAGCGGAACAACCAGTGGCTGCAGCAGCGACGGAAAGTACATCCGTTGCAGATCGTCCGATTGCTTCACCTGCTGCCCGTAAATTGGCTCGTGAAAAAGGAATTGATTTAGCACAAGTGGCGACGCAAGATCCACTTGGTCGGATCCGTGTCCAAGATGTCGCGACGTTTGAAGTAGCGCCACGTGAACAAGCAAAACCTGCTCCTACGAAGCCTGCTGCGCCGACACCAGCTCAAGCGGCTGCTCCTGGGAAACCAGAAGAGCGAATCAAGATGTCACGTCGCCGGAAGACGATTGCGAATCGCCTTGTTGAAGTTCAACAAACGGCAGCGATGTTGACGACATTCAATGAAATCGATATGTCTGCTGTCATGGCGCTCCGTAAACGCCGTCAAGAAAAGTTCGTGAAGGAAAACGAAGTTAAACTCGGCTTCATGTCATTCTTTACGAAAGCAGCAGTCGCAGCACTCAAAAAGATGCCATACCTGAATGCTGAGATTCAAGGCGATGAAATCGTCCTGAAGAAATTCTATGATATCGGCATTGCCGTCTCAGCACCAGACGGTCTCGTTGTTCCAGTCGTTCGTGATGCGGACAAAAAGAACTTCGCTGAAATTGAAAAGGACATCATTCAATTAGCGGTCAAAGCGCGTGATAATAAACTTGGTCTATCTGACTTAACGGGTGGTACGTTCACAATCACGAATGGTGGTACGTTCGGTTCACTCATGTCGACGCCGATCTTAAACGGTCCACAAGTCGCGATTCTCGGCATGCACGCAATCAACCTGCGCCCTATTGCCATTGATGCAGAACGCATGGAAAATCGTCCGATGATGTATGTTGCTCTCTCTTACGATCACCGGATTGTGGATGGAAAAGAAGCTGTTACGTTCCTGAAACACATTAAAGATCTTCTTGAAGATCCAGAGTCATTGATTTTCGAAGCGTAATCATTAAAAGACCCGTTTTAGATGCGGGTCTTTTTTCTATGGAATGATATCGTTTTGTCATCAAATCAAGAAATGACGTTAACAGCTTCTCTATATCATCTTCATACAAACAATTTAAGATAAGTGTTGTAAGAATATTTCAAGGGGGAATAGATGATGCTGAAACAAATCGGATTGACGATGGTAGCGGGAGCCGTATTAAGTACAGGACTTCCGACAGAAGATGTCGGTGCACAATCAAAAGGCAAATCGTTACTCGATTCAAATCGAATCATTAACGTTGCTCATCGTGGAGCTTCAGGTTATGCGCCGGAGCATACGATGCCAGCTTACGAAATGGGACATAAGAAATTTAAAGCAGATTACATCGAAATTGATTTACAGATGACAAAAGATGGTCATTTGATTGCGATGCATGACGAAACCGTCGATCGGACGACGAACGGAACGGGTGCTGTCAAAGAGAAGACATTAGCTCAAATCAAGAAACTTGATGCGGGTAGTTGGTTTAATGAAGCAAATCCAACACTCGCTAAAAAATCATATGTAGGATTAAAAGTCCCGACACTCCAAGAAGTCGTGAATAAGTACGGGAAACATGCGAATTACTACATTGAGACGAAGTCCCCTGAAGTATATCCAGGAATGGAAAAGAAATTACTCGATTTATTGAAACGGAACGGATTGTCTAGTGATCGTGTGAAATCAGGACAAGTCTTGATTCAGTCGTTTAGTGCAGAAAGTCTTCAAAAAGTCAGATCCATCGATTCAAAAGTCCCGTTGATTCAATTGATGGAAGCAAAGGAGGTGTCTTCCTTAACCAGTACGAAATTAAAGGAAATCCGTAAATATGCAGTTGGAGTCGGTCCTTCATATAAAGCATTGACACGTGAAAATGTTAAAGCAATTCGTCAACAGGGCTTGCTGTTGCATCCGTATACAGTAAATGAAAAAGTCGAAATGGTTCGCTTGCTTGACTATGGTGTTACAGGTGTCTTCACGAACTACGCGGATCGCTTTAATGCAGTCATTAAAGAATCGTCCAAAAAAATTTCAAAATAATTCAAAGAGTGATTCCTCGTTTCGAATGCGAAATAAGGAATTGCTCTTTTTTTGATGAAATCTCGTATTTTAAATCCAATATTTCCTTCCTTACGTAATCTGTGTAGAGCATGATGACAAATTCGAATTATGAGATGAATAGTGAGACAAAACTATATAGTCGTTAGAGTGTTTCATGTTACGATAACAGTGCAGTTTTGGGAAGGAATGGAGTGAGGATTGTGAGAATTACACAGTATACGGATTATGGTTTACGCGTGTTGATGTATCTCGGTGTGCACCGGGATGTTATCACACCAATGCCGCAGATTGCCCAGCATTATGGCATCTCATCCAACCATTTAATGAAAGTGACACAACAGTTAGCGAAACTTGGATATGTCGAATCAACGAGAGGTCGCTCAGGGGGACTCCGTTTGATTCGTGATCCAAAGGACATTAACATCGGAAAAGTCGTTCGTGAAATGGAACCGATGGATATCGTTGAATGCTTCGGAAGCAACGGTCATTGTGTCATCGAACCTGGGTGTCGATTAAAAGGTGTGCTTGGGCGAGCATTGCGAGCCTTTATCCGAGAACTGGAACAGCATACACTAGAAGAGTTGCTTGATAATCGTGATGAGTTGGCGCTCTTATTTGCTGCTTCACCCTTACAGCGTTCCTAATCAAAAACCCTCGTTTCCGTAAGCGGAAGCGAGGGTTTTGTCATGTCGATATACTCACATGTCATCTTGGCGTTTCTTCGGTTCCACATGTCCTTTATTCTTAGACAGGTCGTCACGGACAGACGATTTCCATAATGGCACGTCGCTATAGTAAGCAGCACGCGCAATTAAATGTCCACCAATCGGTGCCGTGATGAGTACGAATAGGATACCAAGCACGACACGAGAGGAGAAAAATCCATCTTCAGTGACGAAATAAATAATGACGCCGATCAAAATCGACATGACGCCTAATGTCGCACTTTTAGATGCGGCATGCGCACGCGTATAGACATCGGGTAAGCGGATCAAACCGAGCGCGGTAACGAGACTAAATCCCATACCGAGCAAGGCGAAGACCGCGACGATCCATTCATTGATTGCGATCACGTTCGATGATCTCTCCTTTCTCGATATATTTTGAAAAGGCAACCGTACCGATGAAGGCGAGTATACCAATCAAAAGAATGACTTCGAGGTAGTCGCTCGTCCGTAAGATGATTGAGACAAGACCAACGATTGAAATCAAGCTGATACCAATCGAATCTAAGGCGATAACACGATCCGCAACACTTGGACCTTTAATGACACGGTAGAATAGACCGAGCATCGAGAGGAAGACACCCCCGAGTGCGATATAGATTAAAATATCGAACATCACCGACTCACCTCCAGAATGGCTTTCTCAAAACTATCGCGAATCGATGCGACGGCTTCGTCGACTTCCGGCATATGAAGCGCATGAATATAGAGAATCTTATTATCGTCCGAGATATCGACGACAAGTGTTCCAGGTGTCAAGGTAATCAGCATCGATAACAATGTGACTTGCCACGGTTGATCGAGTTCCGTCTCATAGGCAAAGATACCAGGCTGAATATCTAACTTCGGCTTTAAAATGATTTTTAGGACATCGATGTTCGCTACGACAAGTTCATAGAGAAAGCGGAAAAACAACAAGACGAGTGCGACGACAGGTCCGAGATAAAAACGACCCTTAAAGCCGCGACGGAAAGCGAACATCGCAATCAGACCTAATGCATAGCCGATGGCGAAACCGGAGGCCGAGAAATTATTCGCAAGAAACATCCACAAGAAAGCAAGAAATAAGTTGAGCAAGACTTGAAATGCCATGAATTAACGACCTCCTTTGAGTACGGCATCGATATAGAGCGTTGGATTCGTCAGAGGTTCAACGGCTTGTTGAATCAGTGGACGCATCGCCTCAGCGCCTACGCCATAGAGGATGCTAAGCGCAACTAAGGCAATCGCAGGTGCAAGCAGTCGAGAAACGAGCGCTTGCTTCTCACCTGAGTACGGTTTGGGTATCCCCCAAAAAGCACGCATGAACAGTTGGACGACCGAATACAAGACGAGCAGACTGGATAGTAGAACGATGATCGGTCCGACCAATTCACCAGCTTCAATGCCGCCACGAACAATCAAGAACTTCCCGATGAACCCACTAAGCGGTGGAATGCCGGCAAGCGATAACGCTGCAATGAAGAATGTCCAACCCAGCACCGGAAAGGCTTTGATCATGCCACCCATATCCTTTAGTTTAGTTGATCCGGCAATTCCGACCATGATGCCGACGAGCAGGAACAATGCAGCCTTGATCACCATATCGTGAAGCAGGTAGAAAATCGCACCTTCTAGTGCTTGCGGTGTCATAAGGGAAACCCCATACAAGATGACCCCGACTGCGACGATGATGTTGTAAATGATGATCTGTTTCGCATCCCGTGTCGCTAATGCGCCAATCACACCGATGATGATCGTGCTGAGGGCAAGGACACTTAAGATTTGATGAATCGTTCCGATCTCGTTTGAGAAGAACAAGCTATACGTCCGTAAAATTCCGTATACCCCGACCTTCGTCAACAAGGCACCGAACAAGGCAAGAACAGGTGTCGGTGGTACTTGATAAGAACCAGGTAACCAGAAGTAGAGTGGGAAAATCGCGCCTTTTAATCCGAAAACGATCAGGAACAACAAGGCGATGACGTTTAGAATCGCTGGTTGTCCAATCTCTGTGATCTTCTGACTGATGTCCGCCATGCTGAGTGAACCGATGATCCCGTACAAGAAGGCAACCGTCATGACGAATAATGCGGACGAGATGACGTTAATCAAAAGATACTTCAGCGATTCTCGTAACTGTGCCGGTTTCCCGCCGAGAACGATCAAGACATAAGACGAAATCAGGAAAACTTCGAAGAAGACGAACATGTTAAAGATATCACCTGTCGTAAAGGCACCATTGACACCAACGAGCAGGAATTGAACGGCAATGAAATAGTAGTACCGTTGATAGGAAACGCTCAAGTAGACAATGGCATACCAGATGATACAAAGAACAAGAATGCTCGTCGTCGTGACGAGTAAAGCGGATAGCATGTCAGAGACAAGCGTAATCCCGAAAGGTGCTGGCCAGCTACCGAGTGTGACGGTTAAAATGCCATTCAAACGGACAGTCAGAACGAGGTAGATGGAAGCACAGACAGTTAAAATCGTCGAAATGATGGAAACGATCCGTTGTCCTTTGAGGTATCGCGGGAAAAACATCAAGATGACACCGGTCAACAAAGGAATGATGATCGGTAATAGCGGTAAGTTAATCATTCGAATCGGTTCCTTTCATCTCTTCGATATTATCGGTCCCGAGCTCTTGATAAGCGCGATACGCAAGCACCAAGAAGAAGGCAGTGACACCAAAGCTAATGACGATGGCAGTCAGGACGAGTGCCTGCGGCAGTGGATCCGTATAGGAAGTCACGCCGTCCTTTAAAACCGGAGCCGCGCCTCGTTTTAATCCACCCAT
>NZ_DJUM01000029.1:0-3309 GCF_002440475.1 Exiguobacterium sp. UBA6282
ACCCTGTTCCGATGATAATGCGAAGAATGCTTTTCGAAAGAATGAGATAAATGGCACACATCGTCAGGATGCCTGCGGCGATCGCCATGATGATTTCCATATTAATCACTCTCCCCAATCGTTTGAATAATCGTCATCGTCACACCGACGACGACAAGATAAACACCAAGATCAAACAACATCGCCGTATGAAGTGATGTCTTACCGAATAACGGTAGGTTGAAATAGTCATGGGCATGTGTGAAGAACGGGACGTTAAAGACAAGCGCTCCTGAAGCCGTCAGTACGGCAATCAACATGCCAAGCGCCGTGATCCATTTGTAGTCGAATGGCAAAATCCGGCGTAACGTCTTGATGTCGTAAGCGAGTAAGATCAAGACAAGAGCAGACGCCGTCACGAGACCACCAATGAAACCGCCACCTGGTGTATAGTGCCCGGCAAAGAACAAGTAGACAGCAAACAGGAAGATGATGAACGTAATGAAGGAAGTCGCGGACTCTAAGATGACGTCATTCGTATGCTTTTTTGCCTGCTTTTTCATTTATCCATCCCTCCTGTTCGTCTGAATTTAATCATCGTGTAAATACCGATTCCGGCAAGTGCGAGAACGGCAATCTCAAACAACGTATCNNCTGCGACATTGTCAATGTAGTACTTGGCAATCGAAGCAAACGATCGCTGACTGAGCGAAGCAAGGGCAACAAGGGTCACTGTCAATCCGACGAGTGCCGAAATCAAGGCGTTGCCGAGCTTGAACGGAATGCGCTCTTCTTTCCGGCTGATTTCCGGTAAACGATAGAAAACGAGCAGGAACAGAGCGACCGATACCGTCTCGATGACGAGTTGCGTCAAGGCGAGGTCTGGCGCTCGAAATAAGACGAAGAACAGGGCAACTGTATAACCTGTCACACCGAGTAAGATGATCGATGTCAGTCGTGATCGTGCAAAAGTGATCGAGAGAGCACTTGAGACAAGAACGAGAGCGAGAATGATCTCATAAGCATGAATCGAGCTAATCGGATCTACCGCGAAGCGGAAAGCGTCGAACCCGTATAGTGCTGTCAAAATCAAGATGACGACGAATCCGAAGATGTAGACGAGATACGACCGCATATACCCCGTCATGACCGTATCGTGAATACGTGTCGATGTCTGTTCACCACGACGTAACAAGGCGTCATATTGATGATTCAGTGAGACGGCACGTGGCATCCGGTGGTAAAGCGATTGCCAGCGTGGGAGCGTTTTATACAAGATTATGCCAGCACTGATGATCACGAGTGTCAGAAATAACTCGGTATTGAATCCGTGCCACATTGAAATATGGACATCAATCTTGCCACCGGCATTAACGACTTGCGGTAAGATCGCTTCGACTGCTGGTCGAATCAACGTATTCGACAATATATTCGGGAAAAGTCCGATGATGACGACGAGCGAGACAAGGACGAGTGGTGGGATCAACATACCAATCGGTGCCTCGTGTGGTGTTTTCGGCAACTGGTCGTCTTGGCGTTTACCGAAGAAGGTTCTCCGGACGATCAAGAGACTGTAGACGAATGTAAAAATGCTTCCGACGACGGCGAGAACAGGAATGATCCATCCGTAAGACGGTAAGTGGAACAAGTCTGATCCTGATACTTGAAGAACACCCGTCAAGAACATCTCTTTACTTAAGAAACCATTGAACGGCGGAATTCCAGCCATCGAAAGGGTCCCGATCATTGCGATCGTCATCGAGATCGGCATCAATTGCGCGAGCCCACCGAGATTCCGGATATCGCGTGTCCCGGTTTCGTGATCGACGATTCCCGCCATCATGAAGAGACTGCCTTTAAACGTCGCGTGGTTGATCAGGTGGAAGATTGCAGCAACTGTTGCAATCGTGTACAGTCCATCGTCTAACACGTCGACGTGCAGGGCGGCGGCCCCGAGTCCAAGTAAGGACATGATTAATCCAAGCTGAGAAATCGTCGAGTAGGCGAGAATCCCTTTTAAATCATGTTGTTTCACCGCATTGAGTGAACCCCACAATAAGGTGAATATTCCGACAGATGAGACGAGATAAAACCAAAGCGACTCACCTGCGAAAATCGGACTGAAGCGAGCGACAAGATACAATCCTGCTTTAACCATCGTTGCCGAGTGCAAGTAGGCACTAACGGGGGTCGGTGCTTCCATCGCATCCGGAAGCCAGATGTGAAACGGAAACTGAGCCGATTTTGTGAATGCCGCTAGCAAGAATAAAACAAGGGCGACTGTAAAGAAAGGTTCACTTTGAATCGACTCAAGCGACGCATAGGTCTCACGAATACTAAACGATCCGCTGAGTGTAGAGAGAATCGCAATTCCCCCAAGCATCGCTAGTCCACCGAAGACGGTGATCAGCATCGATTTTTGAGCACCATAACGAGAACGTTCCCGTTCGTACCAGTAGGCGATCAATAAGAATGACGAAATCGATGTTAATTCCCAAAACAGATAGAGGACGATCATGTTGTCTGACAAAACGACACCAAGCATGGCGGTCATGAACATCAATAAATAGACATAAAATGTACCGAGTGCTTCTTTTTTCGCATCTAAATAAAAAATAGAATAGAGAACGACGAGTGTGCCGATTCCTGTGATCAATAATGCGAACAATAAGCCGAGTCCGTCAAGATACGTGACGAAATCGATTCCAAGCGATGGTATCCACGGCATGCGTGCCGTAAAGGTCTTACCTGACATCGTACCAGGGAGAAAGCGGCTAAAATACGAAACGAGCAGTACAGTTACGACGAGTACAAACCAACCGGTATGAATGTTCGGAAGGCGCTTCGCTAAAAGCGGGATGAAAAGACTGATCAATATGGGCAGTAGGATCGCCCCATGCATCACGGACACGAAATTCCCTCCTTTGTGACATCGACGACCAAAAATGAAAAAGGGACGCGAACGCAAGCTGTTGAAGCTCGGAACTGTCCAGTAGAAGACACGATTCATTTTGTTCGTCGAAGATGTTTCTGAATCAAGTATAGCGTATCTTTTTCCTTCATGCATGACGTGAAGCGTTGAAGCATAAGGGATGGAGCCGTTTCTTCATTTGCTTGTTAAATATGTAGGAACACGGTAAAAAAGAGCAAAAATTTTTTAAAAATTTTTTTGAAAATCAAGCGATTTCAGATGAAAAGGATTTGAAATCAATGAACATGGGTACAGTTATCAAGAGTATACGTATCGATCACAGAGGGGGAAAATTCATGCGAGCAACATTTAAGACAGGTGTCGTTTTAGGTGGTCTAGCGGCGATTGCAACGATCGCT
>NZ_DJUM01000020.1:0-1042 GCF_002440475.1 Exiguobacterium sp. UBA6282
TTGATTGGAGCAGCGACATTTGAGTTGCTCGATGAGGCATTAAAGAAATCAACAACGTTCGTCGTCGCGATTTCCTTTATCATCGGGGCACTTGTCTTTACGGGCTTTGACTTGTTTGTCTCGTCACGCGGCGCGAGTAAACGGAAACGCTCGTCTGGTGGGAATGAAGGCACGGGGACGGCGATTTTCTTTGGGACGATTCTTGATGCCATCCCAGAATCAATCATGATCGGTGCCAGTCTGTTATCTGGAAATGTCAGCGCGGCACTCGTCGCGGCAATTTTCGTCAGTAACATCCCGGAAGGTTTATCGAGTACGACGGGGTTACGAAAAGATGGCTTTTCGAAGAAAAAAGTCTTGCTGATGTGGGGAGTCGTCTGGTTGATCTCCGCCCTCGCCTCACTCGCCGGCTATACGGTTCTCGCAGAACTACCAGACATGCAGTTCGCCATGATCGGTGGCTTCGCAAGTGGTGGGATCATCGCGATGCTCGCTTCGACGATGATGCCGGAAGCTCACGAGGAAGGCGGCGCGATCGTTGGTCTGTTCGCAGCACTTGGATTAATTACTGCCATCATCCTCAGTTAAACACATAAGGCGTGTTTNNAAACGAACCGGACAACACGCCTTATGTGTTAAACAATTTAAAACTCACCTGTTCCTCCCGTAACCCCCTCCCATTCCTCCTTAAAACGAGCCACGAACTCTTCCATGTAGCGATGCCGTTCCTCCGCTAAATGATGGGCCGTCTTCGTATTCATTAAATCTTTTAGTCGGAATAACTTTTCTTCAAAATGATTCAGGGCACTTGTCTCGCCTGTTCGATCACCCGGCTTTCGTGGTGTTAGTCCTGGCACATGCATTGGCTCCCCGAACCGACCAGCGAACTGAAACGTTCGCGCAATCCCGATTGCGCCGATCGCATCGAGACGGTCGGCGTCTTGGACGACTTGTCCTTCGATCGTTCGCATTGGTGGACGTGTGCCATCTTTATAGGACAGGCTCGTGATAATGTTTAAAATCTGTTCCTGTTCCTCCTCTG
>NZ_DJUM01000020.1:1083-1475 GCF_002440475.1 Exiguobacterium sp. UBA6282
CCTTTCCTTGCAAAAAGGTGGCGACCGTCTCTGCCGTTCCCCCGAGTTTGCTATCTGCTACGTCATGAAGTAAGGCTGCTAATTCGATGATCCGAACATTCCCGCCTTCCTGTTTTGCAATATGTAACGCTAAACGGCGAACTCGTTCAATGTGAGCATAATCATGACCTGAAAAGTCCGTCGCATGAAACGACCGGACGAACGCTTCCGTTTCTTGAATCATTGTCGTTCCCTCCATTCCGGTTCAAGTAATCCATACAGTAACATGTCATGCCGCTCTCCGTCTCGTCGTAAAAAAGCACGGTATCTTCCTTCCTGCACGAACCCAAGTCGCTCGTACAGCTGAACCGCACGTGTATTATACTCAAAGACCGTCAATTGAATCCGGTACA
>NZ_DJUM01000020.1:1605-1912 GCF_002440475.1 Exiguobacterium sp. UBA6282
ACCCCAATCATCCGTTCATCTTCAAAGTTCCGAATCGCAAATCGAAACGTCTCCGGTGCATCCGTCGCCATCATCTTTTCAATCTTATCCATGGATAAATGACGATATGGCGTCGCACTAAAATTGCGGGCGAATGTCGCATCGTCAAGCAATCGTTGCATCACTTCGGTATCTTCCGGTTGAAAACGTGTCAGACGAGTATGATGACCTTCCAGTAGTTTTTTCATTCTTATCCCCCTCTATATTAAAAATCGAAAAACGCTAACCCCTTTTCAGAGTTAGCGTACGGTGATCATAAAACTTTTTC
>NZ_DJUM01000020.1:1992-94150 GCF_002440475.1 Exiguobacterium sp. UBA6282
TGCGTCACGATGACCATCGTCATTCCACTCTCAGCAAGCTGCTTCATGACGTCTAGCACTTCGTTGACCATCTCTGGGTCAAGGGCTGATGTCGGTTCATCGAACAGCATGACGTTCGGTTCCATCGCAAGTGCGCGGGCGATCGCGACCCGTTGTTTTTGTCCACCTGACAACTGATTCGGGTAATTATCGCGTTTTTCCGCTAGACCGACACGTTCCAGTAACGTCTCCGCTCGTTTAATCGCCTCGTCCTTTGAAATTCCGAGGACGTTGATTGGTGCGTACGTCAGATTATCAAGGACAGACTTATGCGGGAACAAGTTGAACTGTTGGAAAACCATGCCGATGTTCTGACGTGCTTTCGAGATGTTCGCCTTTGGTTTTGTCAGTTCAAAACCATCGACGATGATCGTCCCACTCGTTGGTTGTTCAAGTAAATTGATACACCGTAGAAATGTTGATTTACCAGATCCCGACGGTCCGATGACAGCGACGACTTCACCGCGTGTAACCGTCGTCGAGATACCTTTTAATACTTCTAATTTTCCGAACTGCTTATGCAAATCGGTGACTTGGATCATAGGTTCCATCTGATTACCCACTCTTTCTCATAGCTTTTTCGACTTGTTGGCCTATCAAGCTCAATCCCATGACAAGAACAAAATATACGAATCCGGCAAACAATAACGGTTCGAAATAGATTGCCTTTTCTCCTCCGACGATTTGCGCCCGGCGCATGACATCAAGCACGCCGACCGTCGAGACAAGCGCCGACTCCTTCGTCAACGTGATCAATTCGTTCATGATCGCTGGGAGGATGTTTTTAAAGGCTTGCGGCAAAATGATCGAACGCAGTTGTTTGAAATACGAAATACCGAGCGCGTCTGCTGCTTCCCATTGTCCACGATCAACAGCCTGAATCCCTGCCCGAATGATTTCCGAAATATACGCTCCGGAGTTCAAAGAGAAGGCGATGATTGCTGATTGGTATCCTGTCGTGACATATCCAGTTAGTTGCGGTAATCCGAAGTGAACGATTGCCAGTTGCAAAATCAGTGGTGTACCCCGGAAAATCGCTGTGTAGGCATGACCGATAAAACGGAGGATTCGACTTTTTGTGATTTTTAGTGCCGCGACGACGATTCCGATCAGCATCCCGGCAATGGCTGCTACGATGACGACTTGGAAGAGGACCGGAATGCCCTCGAGAATATATGGAATTGAATCTTGAATCTTTGTAAAGTCTATCATAATCAATCTCCTAACGTCGCACAAAAGGGATGAGGTTACCCCCACCCCCATGCACTTGACTTATTTTGCTTCTTTTTGGAACCACTCTTCTGCTAATTTATCGATTTCACCACTGTCGATCATTTTCTTCAGCTCTTTGTTGAAATCGTCACGCATCTTATCCCCTTTTTTGAAGGCGATTGCTGAACCAGCTGGACCATCTTCTTTAATCTGGTACGTTTTCAGAGAGGCATCTTGATCCATGTATTTGACGGCGACTGCATCCTCGATAATGAGGGCATCGATCCGACCTGTATTCAATTCTTGAATGATTTCTGGAATTTTGTTCAATGGAACCGTTTCGCTGTCTTTAAAGCGGTCTTTCGCGAGTCCCTCTTGAATCGAACCAAGCTGGACACCGATTTTTTTACCTTTGAGTTCATCTTCTGAACTGATCGCTTTATCCTTCGTCATGACTAAGTTTTTCGATTCGAAGTAAATGTCCGTGAAGTCAGCATTTTTCTTCCGTTCTTCCGTTGGTGTCATGCCCGCCATGACGAAATCCACACGACCTGAGCTAAGCGCACCAAGTAGACTACCGAATTCCATATCTTCGATTTTTAATTTATATCCAAGATTTTTCGTAACTTCTTTGGCGATCGCAACGTCGAAGCCGACGATGTCTTCTCCTTTTTTCGTATCGATGTATTCAAATGGGAAGTAATCCGCTGATGTTCCCATCGTCAATACTTTATCATCCTTACTTGATCCACCTGTTGATTCTTCCGACGCGCCACATGCTGCCATTGTGACTGCCAGAATGCCTGCCATTGCCGTTGCTAATAATTTTTTCATTCGAGTTTTCCCCTTCCAACGCTCAATTGTCAGAACTTTAACAATAGTATGACTTATGTGTATGTCCAATTCAATACCGAAAAGCCTGACCTGTTCTATTGCTTTTAGGATATACGAATATTTATTCACTGTAAAGCATAAATATATAAATTTTTTTGACTTTCTATTCATAAATCATGCATAAATGACTGTTTATACAATTTTGCAAACGTTTTCAAATTTAAAATTTATTATTTTAGTCTTATGAATACACAAAAAAAGACTCCTTTTTCAGGAGTCTTCTTCGCTTAGGCGTAGATTTCAATTAATGATTCAAGTTTCTCGACGACTTCTTCCGCCGTGAACGATTCGATGTCGAAGCGCTCGACCATCGAGAGGATGTTTCCATCTTGCATTAACGCAAAGGATGGAGATGAAGGTGGATAACCTTCGAAATATTCACGCGCACGGTCTGTCGCTTCGCGATCTTGTCCAGCGAATACCGTGACAAAATGATCGGGCTTGATGCCCTCTTTCCGATTGACGTACGCTGCTGCAGGACGGGCGATCCCGCCAGCACATCCACAAACAGAATTGACAAGGACAAGTGTCAGACCTTCCCGTTTCATTGCTTCATCCACGCTCTCTGGCGTCGTTAATTCTTCAAATCCAGCAGCTTGCGCTTCTTTGCGGGCTGTTTGGACGACATCTTCAAAATACATTTGGAAATCCATCGTATTGCCTCCTTTGATTCGTTCTCCTTCTTATTGTACGAGTTTCGGTGAAATCTGTCCAAGTCTGCCGCTTAATTCATTTTCTAAAAATGGTCGTGCCTGCAACAGATCACGGAATGCGATGTACCGGTCGATTTTTTCTTCCGTTGGTCGCTTGTTTTGTTTGTACGCACGGATCAAGATGTTCTTCGGTGTGTGCTCAAGATCGATGAATTCAAGCAATTGCGCTTCATATCCTACAAGCGTCAATAACTCGGCACGAATCGAGTCCGTCGCAAGTGATGCGAATTTTTCTTTGATCAGTCCGTGCTGGAGCATGACATCAAGCGGAGCGCAGTCCAATTGACGGTTCAGTTCCTTTTGACAACACGGTACACTTAGGATGACTGATGCATTCCAGTCGACAGCTCGCGCGAGTGCGACGTCCGTCGCAACATCACAAGCGTGAAGCGTCACCATCAGGTCGACTTCCGTCTCCCCTGTATAATCATGAACGTCTCCGACGCGGAATGTCAGATCGGTATAATCCAGATCACGTGCAATTTGCGTACATTCTTCGATAACTTCTTTCTTTAAATCAAGACCTGTCACTTCAAGGTCGAATCCTTTGACGACTTTTAAATAATGGTAGAGAGCGAACGTCAAATACGATTTCCCGCAACCAAAGTCTAAAATCCGCAGTTTTTTTCCTGTTGGTAAGGCGGCGATGCTATCCTCGACGAATTCAAGGAAGCGATTGATTTGCTTGAACTTATCGTACTTCTGTTTTTTGACTTGCCCCGCTTCCGTCATCACACCTAGACGAATCAGAAACGGAACCGGTACACCGTCTTCTAATAGATAGGTTTTTTTTCGGTCATGCGACAAGAGTGCTTTCATCGGTTCCTTTTGGGATGTCTTGATCGCGACTTTCATCTTTTTCGAGAGCTGGAACTGCCATTCTTCTTCTTCAAAACGGAAGAGGAATTGCCGGAATTCCGTGAACCAGTCATCGAGTCGACCGATGAAATCCTCCACTAAAATATTTTCATGCTTCATGACGCGTTCAAATTGAAACTCAACCTGCATCATCACCGTATCTCTTAATAGAATCGGTTTTACCTTGATTCGTCGGAGATCATTGGATTTTTGACGCGGATTGCTCATCGTTGCATGGATCAGTACTCCTTGCGTGATTTTCGAAGCAAGGTTCGCTTTTAATTCATGTAGTTCCACTAGTCGTCCCGTCCTTTTCTAATGTTCTTTCGAAACTGTAGCAAATTCGTACCTGTTCGACAAGTTTACACGCTTCATCATTCGTACGTAATCAAAAGGAGGAATGCATCATGTTCAAAAAAATTCTCTCACAAATCGGAATCGGTGCTGCAACGGTCGACACACGGTTGACGCATGATCGCTGTGAACCAGGCGGTCAAATCCACGGTGTCGTCCATATCAAAGGTGGAAACGTCGATCAAGAAATTGACCGGATTTATCTTGAATTCAACACGCAGTACAAACAAGAAGTCAATGATAGTACGACGTTTACCACCTTTACGCTCGACCGGTTTGCCTTAAATGAAGCGAAGTTCACGATCGAAGCGGGTGTCGAGCGGGAAATTCCATTCACATTACGTGTGCCACTAAATACGCCACTCTCCGTCAGCCAATCGAAATCATGGATCGAGACCGGACTTGACATCGCACAATCCGTTGATCCGTCGGACCGTGACGCTGTCATCGTCGAAGCAAACCGTTACCAAACGACGGTCTTAGATGCCATGGAGTCACTTGGCTTCCGGTTAAAGAAAGCCGATACAGAAAAATTACCTGGACGATTCCGTAAAGATTTACCGATTGCTCAGGAACTTGAATACTCAGCACGCAATACACACTACGCTCATAAACTGGATGAGATCGAAATCATCATGCTCCAAGACAGCTCAGGGATTGATTTAATCGTCCAAGTCGATCGTCGTGCGCATAGTCTCGGATCATTGTTCAGTGAAATGGCTGGAGCGGATGAGGCAATGGGGAAAAGCGGGGGGGGTGTTGCGGGGGGGGGGGGGGGGGGGGTGGTTTGGGGGGGGGGGGGNNGAGTCAATGATCAAACTACGCCTATCCAATAGTGAACTGCAGGATCAGTCATTTGTCGAACGCCAGCTGACAAACATCGTGGAGCGCTATAGCTGATCGATCGAATGACTAAAAAGTGATTCCTCTTCAAGGGGAGTCATTTTTTTGTTCAAATCGGAATGCACAAAAACATTATTAAAACTTATTTGCTAATGCAATCGTTTTCAAATAAAATATTGTTTTAAAACAAGCACCTTGCTATACTGTCCGTATTGAAAAGAATTCCAGTCGTGGTTTGACTAGAGGAGGATGTACATCATGAAAAGGATCGGGCAATTCACGTTAACAGCAGGACTCGCAGCAGTACTCGTTTCAAGTAGTTTGCCTGTCATGGCAGAGGCAGGATCTTCAGCAGATCGGATCAGTCAAAAAATCGACACGATGACGCTCGAACAAAAAATTGGACAGATGATCATGCCGGACTTCCGGCAGTGGAATGGCAGTAACCATACGTCGCTTGCTCCGGAAGTCGCGAACATCATCGACCGCTATGATTTAGGTGGCGTCATTTTGTTTGCTGAGAACGTCAGTGAAACCGAACAGACGACAAAACTCGTTCATGATCTACAAGAAGTCGTCAAACAAGATGACAGCAACGATATTCCGCTCTTTGTCACGATCGACCAAGAAGGTGGCATCGTCACTCGGCTCGGAACAGGAACGAACTTACCCGGCAATATGGCGATAGGTGCGACCCGTAGTAGCGCGTATGCCAATGATGCCGGTCATATCATCGGTTCTGAACTGAATGCGCTTGGCATCAATGTCAACTTCGGTCCGGTTCTTGACGTCAACAGTAACCCTGGAAATCCCGTCATCGGTGTTCGCTCGTTCTCAAGTGACCCGGAGCTCGTCGGAACGCTCGGTTCCGCTTTGATGAAGGGTATTCAAACTGAAGGCGTCGCAGCGACCGCGAAACACTTCCCGGGTCACGGCGATACCGCGACCGATTCCCATTATGGCTTGCCGGTTGTCAACCGGTCCCTGGAGGAGCTGGAACAAGTCGAGCTCGTCCCGTTCAAGCGAGCCATCGCCGAAGACATCGATATGATCATGACAGGACACATCGGAATGCCGCAAATCGAGTCTGAAGTCGTCACGTCAAAAAACGGTACTTTCCCTTTACCTGCGACATTGTCGGATGACGTCATCACGGGCGTACTGCGCGAAAAACTCGGCTACGATGGCATCGTCATCACGGATGCTTTGAATATGCAGGCGATCGCCGACAATTTTACGGAATCAGAAGCCGTTCTGAAAACATTTGACGCCGGTGTCGACATCGCGCTCATGCCGACGATTCTTCGTTCCGAGCAGGATGTCACAAAACTCGACCAGATTTTTAAGGACGTGATTGCGGCAGTCAAAGACGGACGTCTGTCAGAGGAACGGATTGATCAATCGGTCGAGCGGATCCTGACGCTGAAGGCAGAACGCGGAATATGGAATGGCACGACGGATACGACATCCTTAGCAGATAAACTCGCGCAAGCGAACCAAATCGTCGGTAGTCCCGAACATAAAGCAAAAGAACGCGCGATGACGGAAGCCGCGGTCACACTCGTGAAAAATGATCAGCGGACGTTACCCTTCAAGCCGAAAAAGAATGCAAACGTTCTTGTGATCGCCCCTGCGACGGATCAAACGGACAGCATGAAAAAGACGATTGCTTCCCTGCCTAAGAACCGGAACTGGCACGTAACGACAGCGAATTACTCGGCTACTACGCTACCGCTCGACCAAAATCCGACACTACGGGCACAACTCGATGCAGCAGATTACATCATCGTCGGTTCAAACGTCAATACGAGTGCCAAACTACTGCCTACTGCACCAGAACAAGCGATTCCGGCTTCAATCTTCCGGTATGCGAAACAAACAGATATACCATCCGTCTTGCTTAGCCTCCGCAATCCATACGATGTCGCCGTTCAACCGGACGCACCGGCACACGTCCTCGTCTATGGTTTTAAAGGGGATCCGAACGGACCGGACTCCGAAGCAGGCAATCTGAAATCAGCGGGACCAAATCTTCCTGCCGGTATTCGAGCCATCTTCGGAACGCTCAAACCGCAAGGCACCTTACCAGTTGATGTGCCGGTCTTTCAGAACGGTATCTTTACCGATCAACTGCATCTCGAATTCGGTGACGGCTTTAAAAATTGGAAAAAATGAGAACATGATACACCAAAAGACCGAGACTCCTTTAAAGGATGCCTCGGTCTTTTAATAATTGATATGAAGATTCAGTTTCTGCTTTCGCACGCTCGTAGACACGATGAAGTGAATAAGTCAACGAAGCATAGAGGACGACGACCAGGACAGTTGCGATAGTTCTCCCCGTTGTAAAACCAAACTGAAGCAACACCTGAAAATTCTGAATCGTAGCATATGTGCCGTACACCGCCATCAATATGGGAATGATGTACCCAACAAATCTCACTTTCACTTTTCCGAGCACCTGTTGCACGACATATGCCGCGAGGATCACGAGTGCGATGACTATGATTTCCATTCCAATCCCTACTTTCACTAGATGGTATTCCTAATTCTACCATCTACTGGTTTAAGAAGATACCGGGCGAGCTGGAATCGTTTCGTAGACCGACGTGAACGTCTCTTCCGTCCACCCCATGTGCCAGAAGAGTAACTCATAGTAACAACTAGTCACGAAATGCCGTTTCATCCGCTCTCGTTCAGTCGGGCTTGCTTGTTCCGCCAACGCATCAAGCCGTGCAATCTGTTCAAAGACGACCTTTTCGAACCATTCCGAACTATATGTGTCGATCCATTGCTGATAGATTTTTTCATCCGGTGTACACGTCAATAATTGTTGTCCAACTTCATAATACAACCAGTAACATGGCAAGATGGCAGCAATCGTCTCACCAAGCGTCCCTTCACTCGCATGATGCATGTGTGAGACGTAAGCATATGCCGTTGGTGCCGGTTCAAATGCTTCAAGGTCTGCTTCCGTGATACCGAGCGGCTCGAAAAATGATTGATGCAAGCTCAGTTCTGCCCCATATGTCGAAGTCGCGTGCTCGGCAAGTGTCGCGATCGTCGCAAAGTCATCTGCTTTTGACGCTGCCTTCGCTTGAATCTTCGCAAAGTGTTTTAAGTAATACGCATCCTGCATGACATAATGTCGAAATTTCGAGAGCGGTAACGTTCCCTCGCCGATTCCTTGAACGAATGGGTGCGTAAAACTACTGTCCCAATACGCTTGTGCTGCTTGTTTGATTTCTTGTGTGAATGTCATGATCTCATCCTCCTTGTTTTTATGAAACGAAAAAACACCACCCCGAAACACACGGGCATGGCGCAAGAAGAACAAGACTTGACGCCACTTCCCTCCGTAAGTACGAACTTAATCAGGTTCAAAGGGTCCGAACGTCTTCGTTCGTCTCAGTCGGCCTACCGACTCCCCTAGTGGTCATTATTCGATTCAAATCCACTATAGCATGCTGAAAATGGAAGTCAAGTTGTCCTCTTTTCGCTATACTATAGAGTGTCAGAAGGCGGATATCGTCTCCATCTACAGACCGATTCCGAACTTCTTTCGTTCTCGTACACTAATTTTAGTACCTGATACTATAATTCATTCTGTTACTTACAATTGGAGGATTTCATTATGCATACACCAACAAAAATCATGGCGTCAGCCGTTATCGCTTCTGCTTTATTACTTCCGACAGCCGCATCCGCCGAGCAGGTCGTCGATAAGACGATCGTCACTCTCGGTGAGTCACTCGGCGCAAAAGATAAGGCTTGGGTGCTTTCACGTCTCAATGCACCGGAAGGTATCACACCGATCATCGCAACCTCTGCAGACGAAGAAAAATACCTCGGGAAAAACATCCCCCAGTCACAAAAGGGCGGCAACATGTATTCATCCGCTAAGATCGAATTGACGGAAAAAGGTGACGGACTTTCCGTTGCGACGGAAAACATCACGTGGGTGACGAAGGATATGTATCTCAACGCTCTCGTCACGGCAGGTGTCAAAGATGCCGACATCACGATCACTTCTCCTTATAAAGTGACTGGAACATCGGCACTGACAGGAATCATGAAAGCCTATGATCAAACTTCGGCTGAGACCGGAATCAAGCTGAGTGACGAACGGAAAGATTTAGCACAGCAAGAATTATCGGTCACATCAGACGTCGGGAAGACAGTCGGGACAGATAAAGTCGCTGATTTGATGAATGAGATCAAGGCCGAAATCGCGAATCAAAAACCGGAAACAAAAGTCGAGATCGAAAACCTGATCGTCCAAGTCATTCAAAACAACAACATCCAACTGTCTGATGCACAGATGGATCGGTTGACGAATCTATTCAATCAAATGGAGCAAGCGAACATCAACTGGGGGCAAATCGAGAGTGGACTGAAAAATGCTGGTCAAGACATCCATGCGTTTGCAACGTCCGAGGAGACAAAAGGATTCTTCGCTAAATTATTTGATGGTCTGAGTGACTTCTTCAGCTCGATTGCTGGTGTGTTCAAATAATTCAGACTTCCGCAATTAACAAGATAATGGTAAACTGGTTGTATCTGAAACGAAAGGTGGTGTGAAATGATGGACTTTGCTGCGTGCAAACATTGGTTAATGGAACAATTGTATCTGTTGCGCGCGATTTTTCATGGAATGGCGTTCTAAGGCACCCGTCTGCCCTTTTTTAGAACTTCATGATTGAAAAATACAGCAAAGCGCATCTTTCACACACTAGGGAGAGTGCTATTTGCGCTCTCCCTTTTTTTAATGCGCGCGAAAGGATCAACTTATTATGATGATTTGCGACATTCAACATCTGACAAAACAATTCGGAGGCGAAACGATTTTAACGGACGTTTCCCTCTTCTTAAACGAACACGATCGTGTCGGTCTGATTGGACGAAATGGGAGTGGTAAAACGACATTACTCCGCTTACTTGCTCGCCTTGACCAACCGGACGGTGGCGTCATCTATCAAAAGAACGGTTTGACGATTGGCTACTTGGAACAACTTCCCACTTATGCCGAGACAATGACCGGACTCGACGTCCTTTGGACGGCGTTTGAAGAGATCCTCGCAATCCGTTCTCGGATGCAACAGTTGGAGCTTTTGATGGCGACAGCGCCAGATGATCTGGATGCACTACTCGTTCGATATGCGGAAGCGACAAATGCATTCGAACAAAAAGATGGCTATCTACTCGACTCGAAGATCGAGCGCATGGTGAACGGATTACATTTACGTCCGTTACTCACTCGCCCTTTCCATCAGTTGAGCGGCGGTGAGCAAACGAAGATTTGCCTCGGTCGCATGTTGCTGATGGAACCACACCTCCTAATCCTTGATGAGCCGACGAACCATCTTGATTTAGCTGCCGTTGAATGGTTAGAACAATTCTTACGGGACTACACTGGAACTATCCTGCTCGTCTCTCACGACCGGGTCTTCTTAGATGCCGTCGTCACCTCGATCGTCGAGCTTGAAGATGGTGAACTGACCTCCTACCTAGGGAACTACAGCGCGTTCGTCGTCGAACGAGAACGTCGCTTGATGGAACAGTTCCACGCCTATCAGGAACAACAGAAAAAAATCAAGAAGATGAAGGAAGCGATTCGTCGACTACGGCAGTGGGCAAACGAAGCATCTCCACCGAGTGAGAAATTATTCCGTAAAGCAAAATCGATGGAGCGGGCACTCGAGCGAATCGAACGGATCAAACGACCGCAACTCGAAGCCAAAACCGCTGATGTCTCTTTTTCTTCTACCGATCATACGAGTCAAGTCGTCTTTCGCGCTGAAGAGCTCTCTTTCGCTTACGATTCCCGTCGCATTTTCGATGTTGTCTCGTTCGAAATCATGGCTCAAGATCGGGTTGCAATCGTCGGAACGAATGGGAGCGGGAAATCGACGTTGCTCGCACTGTTGCTTGATGAATTGTCACCAGACGCAGGCACGCTCACGCGTGGACCATCGAACCGGATCGGTTACTTGTCCCAGCATGCCCATTTCGAGGAGGATGCTCGCTTAATCGACTGGTTTAGAGACCGCATTGCCGTTCCAGAAGCGGAAGCCCGCCATATTCTTGCCCGGTTCCTGTTTTTTGGACCGACTGTCTTTCGGTCTATTTTGTCACTAAGCGGAGGAGAACGTGTTCGATTGCAGCTTGCCGTACTCGTTCATTCGTCGATCAACGTTTTGATTCTCGATGAGCCGACGAATCATCTAGATATTGAATCAAGAGAGACGCTTGAAGAAGCACTCGAGAATTTTTCTGGTACATTGATCGCCGTCTCACACGACCGCTATTTCTTGAATCGTCTTTTTTCAAAAATCATTTGGCTTGACCATCAAATTACTTCGTATACTGGAAACTATGCTTACGCAGTGGAGAAACGACATGCCAGTCATGACACACCACCTCAGATAAATCATGAGAAGAAATCGAAAATTTCAAAGCGTTCGAAAGCACCTGCGAAAGAACAGTCCATTGAACAGCAAATAGAAGAGCTGGAACTTCAAGTCGTACATCTTGATGCCGTTCTTTCTCATGTATCCGCGGAAGAAGAATGGATGACGGTCGAGATGGAAAAAGAAGCATTGTTACGAAAAATTGAAGGTTTGTATGAACGTTTAATTTTAGAAACTTGAACTAAAATGATTAGTCCTTCTTTGACTCGGGAAAATAGGAACAGATACGTCAAAGGAGGAATTCATCTTGTCTCAAGCTATGTTGATCATCAACCCGTCTTCTGGTAAAGAACTCGGAAAAAAACACGCGACGCTCGCTGAAGAGACGCTTGCTACTCGCTTTCAAACCGTCGACGTTCGATTCACGGAAAAAGAACACGATGCAACGGAATTCGCACGTCATGCCGCCCAGTCTAATTACGACGCCGTCATCGCCATGGGTGGTGATGGAACGGTCAATGAAGTCATTACTGGAATTGCCGAGCAACCACATCGTCCAACACTTGGGATCGTACCGCTTGGGACGGTCAATGATTTATCACGCGCGTTACACATCCCGACGGACCCCGAAGAGGCGATTCAGATATTAGCTGATGCCCCTGCCCGCCCGCTTGATATCGGTAAATATGATGATCATTACTTCATGAACGTCATTGCGGTTGGTCTGATTGCGGAAGCCGTCGAAGAAGTGAGCATCGAACAGAAAACGTCACTTGGATCGGTCGCTTATTTCATTGAAGGTCTGAAAGCCTTTAAGGATCATAGTCCTTATCCAATCGAAATCAACTCTGCCGAAAAACAATTTGATGGAGAAGCCCACTTGTTAATCATCGCCTTGACGAATTCCGTTGGTGGATTCGAATCGTTTGCGGAAGAAGCAAAAGTCGACGATGGATTACTCCATGGATTCATCATTACGAAGCTCGGATTCTTTGATGCGCTTCAAGCATTACCTAAACTCATCACGGGTGGGTTATCAAAGGCGGATCAAATCGAACACTTCACGACGACACGTGTCGAGATTCGTTCGAAAGAAGAGTTACCAATCAATGCCGATGGTGATACGGCAGGTCATGTTCCTGTGACTGTCGAGGTACTCCCTCAACATCTCACTGTATATTCACCATTCTCTGCTGACTAACGTTATACGAGTAAAAAAAGAAATCGACGATTTGTCGGTTTCTTTTTTACTTTAAAATCCATTACAATATATGTTAACAAAGCGTAATTTTGAAATATATTTGAAATATTTTTGTGTTATTGACGATGCTATAATCATCTCAGGCGAAAAATCATTCTTTAAAATAAATAAATATACATAAAATCTTACAATTTTGTAATGATCAGTTCTGGCGCTTCAGATTTTTAAGGAGGAAATACACTTAATGAAACGTTTGCTTACAACAATGACAATGACAGCTTTGGTAGTTTCAGGTTTTGCTACAACGAGTGCTTCGAAAGTTGAGGCCGCAACGACATATAAAGTAAAAGTCATGGCAGACGGACTACGCGTCCGGACAGGTCCATCAACGGCTTATAAAATCGTCGGTAGCGTCAATACAGGACAGACATTCAATTATCTCGGTGTTTCTGGTTCATGGACAAAAATTTCATACGGCGGCGCATCACGCTACGTTTCTTCTACATATGTTAAAAAGTACAGTACGACGACTTCAACAAAAGCAACGACTGGTTTTTCGCGTCCAGCAAGCGGTCCGATCACACAAGGATACGGTGCGGCAAGCGGTGTTTATGGTTACACGTTCCACAATGGTATTGATATCGGTGCTCCGACGGGTACACCCATCTATGCTTCAGCTGCTGGAAAGGTCATCACGTCTCGTTACTACGGTGCATACGGTAATCATGTCATGATGACGCATACGGTTAACGGCATCCAGTACACGACAGTTTACGCACATATGAACAGCCGTGCTGTTTCTGTTGGACAAACGATTGCTAAAGGAACAAAAATCGGGACAGTCGGCGCGACAGGAAATGCCTTTGGTGCTCACTTGCATTTTGAAATGCACCGCGGCTCTTACGTCTACAGTGGAACGTCTGCAGCAAACAGCGTTAATCCACTCAATTACTTCAACTGAATCAGATTCGCCGGACTTCTCATCTTGAGAAGTCCGGTTTTTTGTTTCAGATGAAATCTTCTGACAGGAGTGGTACGGTATATTCATGGCTCTCATGCATATAGGAGGCGAATCATATGAAACGAACCATTCCCTTGATTCTATCGGCATCTTTCGGCGTGACTCTGCTTGCCGGTTGCCAAGATCAACCGACACCTGAAGAACGTCTTGATGCCTATATCAAACTTTGGGAGAAACAGGACTACGATAAAATGTATACGTACGCGAGTACAGCTACTAAAAAAGAATACGGTAAAAAAGAATTCATCGAGCGAACGAAACAATTGTCGAAATCACTTGATATTCAAAAGTTATCCGTCGAACGAAAGAAAGCGGAGGAAGCAACGCATGACGAAAAAGCGTCCCTTCCCGTGCGGATTTCCTTTGATACGGTTGCAGGAACCGTTGCCTACGATAAACAAGTTCCACTGACATTTGAGAAACAAGGAGAGACCGAAAACTGGTTCATCGACTGGGATACTTCTTTTGTCCTAAAGGATTTTAAAAAGGATGACAAAGTCCAGCTACAAACCGTTGAAGGCAAACGTGGTGATTTACTCGATTCGAATGAGAAACCGCTCGCAACCTCTGGAAAAGGATTTGCTGTCGGCGCGACAGCCGGACAATTAAAAGACATCGAGAAAGTTGCCGAATTGCTCGACCGCCCGACCTCTTCAGTCGAAGATTCCTTAAAGGCAAGTTGGGTCAAAGATGGACAGTTCGTTCCGCTCAAAACGATGACCGACGAAGCAATGGTTGAAAAATTGCGTGACATTCCTGGAATCAGTGTCCAAGAAACGGAAGTCCGAACGTATCCACTTGGTAAAGCAACCTCTCATTTGATTGGATATATCGGTTCAGCGACAGCAGACGAGATTAAACAATCAAAAAATCAAATCCAAGCTGGCGAGCAAGTCGGGAAACGTGGACTTGAACAAGTACTCGATGAGCGCTTACGTGGTAAAGCCGGTGCGACAATCACTTTACAGAAAAAAGACGGCTCAAACGTTACTGTTGCCGAAACGAAACCGACGGATGGCGAAGATATTGCGTTGACAATTGATGCCACTCTTCAAAAAAAGACTTATGAAACGATGCAGGATGATCCCGGAACAGCATCAGCGATTGATCCGCGGACCGGCGAGACCCGTGTCTTACTCAGCTCTCCTGGCTTTGATCCTTCTGAATTCATGTCAGGAATCTCACAAGCACGACTCGATGAACTGACGCAGGACCCGGACCAGCCATTATTGAACCGATTCACAAGTGCCTTCGCACCCGGTTCGACTCAAAAACCATTGACGGCTGCTGTCGGATTAAAGAGCGAAACGCTCGACCCGGAAAAAGCCTACACAATCAATGGGCTGAAAAATAAGATCGATGGTTTTAACGTCACCCGCATTCATGAGACACCGGCCCCGGTCAATCTGCATAATGCGCTCGTCTATTCCGACAACATCTATTTCGCCCGTTCGACACTCGAACAAGTCGGAACGAAAGCATTTACGTCTGGTCTTGAAGCGCTCGGATACGGTGAAAAGCTACCGTTCACGTATCCATTACGTGCCTCACAGATCTCAAACGACGGCACGATTTCTTCTGATGGACAGCTGATGGACACGTCTTACGGACAAGGTCAGATGTTGACGAATATTCTACACTTAGCATCGATGTATGAAATTTTCCTGACGGATGGAACAATCTATCGTCCGACACTCTTACAAGAGGAAAAAACGAAGCAAGTCTTTAAGAAGGATTTACTCGACGCAGACGACGCGAAGATGATCCGCGATGATTTGTATGATGTCGTTCATAACGGTTATACGCTTCCGGCTGATATCAAAGAAGTCGATGTTGCCGGTAAGACAGGTACGGCAGAATTGAAAAAGGCAGGCGAAACCGACGGCAAAGAGAATGGCTTCTTCGTTGGATACGACAACGACAAAAAAGATCTTCTCGTTGCCATCATGATCGAGTCAGTCGAAAAAGAAAATCGTGGCAGTCCGTACGTGTCGGGACTTGTCGCCGAAGTACTCAAACAAAATCGATGATCGGAGTGATCGCTTCTTGATGATCCGCACTAGCTGTACTTCAGACCTCCCTGCCCTGCTTACACTGACGGCAGAGACATTCGCGCATCACAAGCAGTTGTCGCCTCACTTTCACCCAGATGTAACGACACCATACACGCTAGAGTCTTTAAGTCAGATGATAGAAGCAGAACAACACCTCTGTCTGACAGTGCTCGATGGAGAAACACTCATTGGTTACTTGTTTGGTAAGTGGACGGCACCGGCACCCGACCGGTTTACGCCTGTCCGAATCTTGAACATCACTGACGTCGGTGTCACCTTTTCCCATCGTTCATCAGGAATCGGTCGCCAGTTGATACAGGTGGCAGAAGAACTCGCACTCGAGCAAAAGGTGGATGCTGTTCGCTTGAATGTCTGGACCGTCAACGACCGGGCCGCAACGTTTTATGAAGAACTCGGATTCGAACCGCTGTATACGAACTTGCAGAAGTCACTCGTTCAAAAGTGACATCTATACGAAAAAGAGCGGATGATCGTATGATCATCTGCTCTTTTTCATTAATGTGACGGCGTTGCCGCAAGCCGTGCTGCCATCAACTGTTGAATCGTTTCTCGATCGTTTTGATGGAGTAAGTCGACGATCTTACTGCCGACGATGACACCCGCGACTGGTCGACTCAACTGTTTGACGTGTTCCGGTGTACTGATTCCGAACCCGGCAAGTACCGGTACCGGGCTATGGGCTGCGACATTTGCTAAATGTTCTTCAAGCGCCGTATCAAACGTCGTCTGTCCGCCAGTCGTCCCATTGACCGTAACGGCATAAAGGAACCCTTCGCTTTTATCGGCAATCTTTTGAATCCGTTCCATTGGACTCGTCAAGGAGACGAGTTGAACGAGCGCGATATCCGACTTGTCCTCTCGTTCGAAGAACTGTTCACTCTGTTCAAGTGGTAAATCAGGAATAATCAATCCGTCAACCCCGACTTCGCGACATGTCGCTAGAAATGCTGCTAATCCATAACGGAAAATCGGGTTTAAGTACGTCATCAAGACGATTGGAACATCGACGGTCTGACGGGCAACGCGAACCGCCTCAAGAACATCCTTCAGTCCGACGTTCGCTTCTAGCGCCCGGAGTCCCGCTTCTTGAATGACTGGACCGTCAGCAACGGGATCCGAAAACGGAACGCCGACTTCAATCGCTGTCGCTCCGGATTCAGCGAGAAACGCTAAGATTTCCGGAAGGCGATCAATCCCTCCATCTCCCCCCATGACGTACGGGATGAAGGCTTTTTCGCCCTTACTTGTAACGTTACGAATCGCTGTTTCTAATCGCATCATTCTTCCCCCTTTAGTGCGTTTCTGACAGTAACGACATCTTTGTCGCCACGTCCTGATAAGCAGATAACGAGAATCTCTTCCTTGTCCATCTCTGCAGCGAGTTGAGTCGCGTAGGCAATGGCGTGTGCCGACTCAAGTGCCGGGATGATTCCCTCCTTGCGGCTTAACAGCTGAAGTGCTTCGAGTGCTTGTTCATCGGTCACCGCTTCATACTGAACACGACCGATATCTTTTAGCAAGCTATGCTCCGGTCCGACACCCGGGTAATCGAGTCCAGCTGAGATCGAGTGCGCTTCTTGTACTTGACCATGGGCATCCTGTAAGAGATACATCATCGAACCGTGCAAGACACCGACCTCTCCTTTTGTCATCGTCGCTGCGTGTTTTTCTGTGTCGATTCCGCTGCCCGCTGCTTCAATGCCATACAATTTTACATCTGTATCATCGATGAAAGGATGGAACATCCCGATCGCATTACTACCGCCGCCGACACAAGCGACGATCGCCTCTGGCAGACGCCCCTCTTTTTCGATGATTTGACGTCGTGTCTCTTTTCCGATGACCGCTTGGAAATCACGCACGAGTTGTGGGAATGGGTGTGGTCCGAGAACAGAACCCATCAAGTAATGCGTGTCTTCGACATGTTTGACCCAGTAACGGAGTGCTTCATTGACGGCATCTTTGAGTGTCCGACTGCCTTGTGTGACCGGGATGACGGTTGCTCCAAGTAACTCCATCCGGAAGACGTTCAACTCTTGACGACGGACGTCCTCTTCGCCCATGAAGATGACACACTCGAGGTCGAGCAAGGCACAGACCGTCGCTGTCGCGACACCGTGTTGTCCTGCCCCTGTCTCAGCAACGATTTTTCGTTTCCCCATCCGTTCAGCCAGTAACGCTTGACCGATCGTATTGTTGATTTTATGGGCACCGGTATGGTTCAAGTCTTCTCGTTTCAAATAGATCTTTGCGCCACCAATCGTTTGCGTCAAATGTTCGGCAAAGTAAAGTGGTGTTTCACGTCCGACGTATTCTTTCAGCAATTCGTCCATTCGCGCTTGAAATGCTGGATCTTCTTTTACGGTTTCGTATGCTTCTTCAAGTTCGATCACTGCATGCATCAATGTTTCCGGGATGTAGCGTCCTCCGTATTTACCGTATTGCCCGAGTGTGTCCGGTTGTGCGTAGCTCATGCTTATCTCTCCTTTACGGCATCAGCGAATGCCTGCATTTTGATGGGATCTTTCCGTCCGTCCGTCTCGATGCCACTTGAGACATCAACGGCGAACGGGCGATATCGTTTGATTGCTTCTCCGACGTTTCCTGCTGTCAAGCCACCGGCAATGAATAGTGGACGTTCTGCTTGAATGTCTCGTGACCAGTCGAATGTCTCGCCACTTCCAGCAACCGGTGCGTCGACGAGTAAATACTCCGTCTGTTGCTCTACTTCTGCGATGTCCGTCACGGGAATCGCTTGAATGATCGGAACCGGTAGCTTGCCGTCCGGAATCGTCCCATGAATTTGGATGAGGTCCAGTTCGACTTGCTCGACGGCGTCGGTCACCTGCTGGTAAGTCGGGGAGACGAAGACCCCGACGACCTGGACCGTACTTGGAATGTCGCGTCTAAGACGCGCTGCTTCTTCTAGCGTGACCTGTCGTTTACTTTTAGCAAAGACGAAACCGATGTAGTCCGCTAAGCGAACTGCCGCTTCGACATGTTCTCTTTCCCGGAGACCACAGAACTTAATCCGTGTCATACGCGAACGCCACTCACTTCTCGGATGAAGACTTGTGGATCGTCTGCCCGCATCAATGTCTCACCGACGAGGATCCCGTCTGCACCTGCAGCATGTAACAACTGTGCTTCCTCGACCGTCTTGATGCCACTCTCACTGATGTACCGGACGTCTGGTTGTTTCTGTTCGAGTAATCCGACCGATGTCTGTAAATCAACTTCGAACTTTTTCAAGTTCCGGTTGTTGATGCCGATGATTTGCGCACCGATCGCCTCTGCCCGGCGTAATTCCTCTTCGTCATGGACTTCGACTAAGACCTCAAGCCCTTCCGCGTAAGCATACGCATACAAGTCAGCAAGCGTCTCCTGCTCGAGAGCGGCGACGATTAAGAGAATCAACCGTGCTCCATGTGCTTTTGCCCGGTCGATCTGAACCCGGTCGATCATGAAATCCTTACAGAGGACGGGGATGTCGACCGCTGCAGCGACTGCCGCTAAATCGTCCATCGATCCTTTGAAGTACGTCTCGTCCGTCAAGACAGAGATGACGGTCGCCCCACTCGCTTCATATTGTTTTGCCTGAGTGACGACATCGACGTCGAGTGCGATGGCACCTTTTGATGGCGACGCTCGTTTGATTTCCGCGATGACGGATAAATCCGCTCCCGCTAGTCGTTGCTTAATCGACGGCTTCAATGCCTCTCGATCAATTCGTTCGACCCCGTTTAATTTTAATTGCAGGACTTCTGCTCGTTTCGTTTCGATGATGCGATCTAAGATATTCATCCGATTGCTTCCTCCCGTGTCATTTGTCGTAATTGGTTCAATCGTTCCATCGCTCGTCCTGAATCGATGCTATCTGCTGCTAAAGCAATCCCTTCCTCAATCGTCTTCGCTCGATTTGCTGCAAAGAGAGCGATCCCAGCGTTGAGTAGGACCGTGTCGCGATAAGCACCATGCTCGCCACCAAGGACTTGCAGTAAAATCGTCGCATTCTCTTGTGCACTACCTCCACGGATCGCTTCAAGCGGTGCGGTCTTCAGTCCGACTTCCTCCGGGTGAAGACTGAAGCGGATCAGCTCACCTTCGTCAAGTAAGACGAGTTGGTTCGTTCCGGCAAGGGATGCTTCATCCATTCCATTCGCACCATGCAAGACGATTGCCCGCTTCCGACCGAGTCGATGTAAAGTCAACGCCATCGTCTCGAGCATATCCTCCCGGTAAATTCCTAATAGTTGTGTCTTGAGTGGGACCGGATTCGTCAACGGACCGATCAAGTTAAAGATCGTTGGAATCCGCAGATCGCGTCGAACCTTCATGATTTGCTTGACGCGTGGGTGCATCCGTTGCGCAAACAAGAAGGCGATTCCGTTCGACTCGAGCTGTTCTGCTAAACGTTCTGGTGTCGCGGNNAAACCCCCCCGAGTGCTTCGAGCACATCAGCGCTGCCCGTTTTACTCGAGACACTCCGATTTCCGTGCTTCGCGACTTTCATACCGGCACCGGCTAGGACGAAGGCGGCTGTCGTACTGATGTTGAACGATTGTGAGCCGTCGCCTCCCGTGCCGCAGTTATCCATGAAATCGCCGGTGACCGGAATGTCGAGGGCGACCTCGCGCATGATTGAAGCGAGACCAGCTAATTCTTCTGCAGTCTCCCCTTTTGCTTTCAAGGCGACGAGAAAAGCAGCAATTTCGCTATCGGTCACGTCTTCTGCAAACAGTTCGCGTGCTGCCTGTTGCATCTCTTCATATCGTAAATGTTTTGCTTCTGCTAATTTCAATAACGTCTCTTTCATCGTTCGTCACTCCTTCGTCAATTCAATGAATCGTTTAATCATCTGCTGTCCTTGTGGTGTTCCGACGGATTCAGGATGGAACTGGATTCCGAAAGTCGGATGCGTCCGGTGCTCGAGTGCCATAATCGTCCGGTCATCCGTTTCTGCTGTGATGACGAGCTCCGTCGGTAAGTCGTTTCGAGCGACGATCAGCGAATGATAGCGCATGACCTCTAACGTTCCTGTCATTTCGTCGAAGAGTTGTCCCGATTGTCGGATCATCGATGTCTTCCCGTGCATGATGACCGGTGCTTCAACGATGCGTCCTCCGAATGCTTCGCCGATTGCCTGATGTCCGAGGCAGACACCGAGAATTGGTACTTGACCCGATAATTGACGAATTAGATCGATGCAGATGCCAGCATCAGCCGGGCGACCGGGACCGGGTGAGAGGATGATACCGTCCGGTTTCATCTCGCGGAGCTCTTCGATGCTAACCGCATCGTTTCGAATGACGTGGACGGCCGTATAAACCGATGCGTATTGATATAGGTTATAGGTAAAGGAATCATAGTTATCAATCAGGACGATCATTTCCAAACCTCCAGTAGTGATTTCGCTTTGTGTAACGTCTCCTGGTACTCAAGGCGTGGAATCGAGTCGTAGACGATACCAGCCCCTGCTTGAACAGAAGCGACACCATCCTTGATGACCATCGTCCGGATAGCGAGAGCAAAATCCATATTCCCCCGAATGTCGAAATAGCCAACAGCTCCAGCGTATACTTCTCGTTTGACCTGTTCGTACTGGTCAATCAACTGCATCGCTCGAATTTTCGGAGCTCCTGTGACCGTCCCAGCCGGTAGACAAGAGACAAGTGCGTCTGCTCCAGTCTTCCCGTCTGCTAACGTCCCTTCAACGACGGAGACGAGGTGCATGACGTTCTTGAATCGTTCGATTTGCATGAAGCGTGTCACTTCGACGGTACCAATCTGACAAATCCGTCCTAAGTCGTTGCGTCCAAGATCGACGAGCATCCGGTGCTCGGCCCGTTCCTTTTCATCGTGAAGCAACTCTTCTGCTAGCCGTTCATCTTCCTCTGTCGTCTTCCCCCGGCGACGTGTGCCGGCAATCGGATTCGTCGTCACTCGATTCCCTTTGACTTGGACCAAACTTTCCGGGGAGGCCCCAAGTACGATTGCTTCGCCTAAGTCGATATAAAAGAGATAGGGACTCGGATTATCCTTACGGAGTTTTCGGTAAAATTGGAACGGGTCACCCGTAAACGTCGCATCGAGTCGTTGCGAAAGAACCAGTTGGAAGACGTCGCCTTGCCGAATATGTCTCTTCGCTTGTTCGACGAGTCCTTCAAACGTCTCTTGATCCATCAACGGTTCATAAACGACATCCCGGAGTGGACGCTCGATGTCTGTTCGCTCTCGCGATTGTTCGAGTTGCGCTTTCCGATCTACTAGACGTTGACGTAATTCATCACGATCGGTGATGCCACCAAGTGACGTTTGAATTAAATGAACACGATGTTCGAGATGATCAAACAGGATGATTTGGTCGTAGACGGCGAGTAGCGCGTCCGGTAGTTGGCGCGTTCGTTCCGGAATCGCTCCGAGTGTCTCATACGCCCGCATCATATCGTAACCGACATATCCGATCCCGCCTGCTAAAAACGGAAAATCTTCTTCGACGCCCTCCCGGAGGATCAACTGTTGCATCAGTCGTACTGGATCACCTGTTTCTTGTGTCAATCGACCTGTCTTCAACTATTCCCGTGTCACGGTTCGTCCTTCTGCGCGGATCATTTCCACCGGATCGACACCGATGATCGAATACCGTCCATGATCCGTATGGGCGGAGCTTTCAAGTAAACATTTCTGTGTTCCACTCAGTTGTTGGAAAATCATGATCGGCGTCATCTCGTCGCCGTTTAGTTCAAGTTGTTCAATGATAAGTGTGTCTGTCTGAACCATCTCTGTTCGCCTCCTGGAATAAAAAAAGTCCTCCACACAGCATATGCTGCATGGAGGACGATGATCTCGCGGTGCCACCTCTCGATTGGAACGGTTCGATCGTTCCCACTCTGTCTGATGCGTCTAAATAAGAGACATCATAGCCTACGATAACGGGGGCATCCGTCGTGACCTACTTCTTCGTTCAGCCACGCTCTCATGAGACCATTCACGAAACCTCGCCGTACGGAAGTCGCACCATTCTTCCGCTCTCTGAAACGCCGATGTTGCCTCGCTACTTAACTCACTCTACGATTTATTCGATTCAATTGTATACGAAAAGGGTCTTCTCGCCCATTCATGTAGAACATGAAGGACGGGAAGACCCGCGGTACCACCTTCGTTGACGATGCTGACATCGTCCCCTTTGAAACGAACCGGACCATTGTCCTGATTCGTCGACCCCAATAACGGGAGGAACCCGTCAGAGCCTACTACCACCCACTTAAAGGATTCGGTCTGAAGCTCGGAAGGCCATTCGCTTGTTACCCGATACTGATTCACACCACCCATCAGCTCTCTTAAATCGTTTCACAAGTTACTTCTCTTCGTCTTTGCTATCGTGTGTTGAATTGTTTCTTATATTACGATGCTTCTACTTCCCTGTCAACTGGAAAATCTCAGTATAAGGAAAGTTGGTTTGGATCGATGGATTCGAGCGCTTGTTTGACAGTTTGTAGGAACTGTCCGGCTACGAGTCCGTCGAGCACCCGGTGATCGATCGACATACAGAGGTTGACCATGTCGCGTGCTGCGAACATGCCGTTCACCCAAACTGGACGTTTGACGATTGATTCAACGGATAGAATCGCCGCCTGCGGGAAGTTAAGGATCGGTGCTGATTGGATTGAACCGAATGAGCCCGTATTGTTGACCGTAAACGTCCCGCCCTGCATCTCTGCAGACGACAACGTGCCGGCTTGTGCCCGTTTCCCGAAGTCATCAATCGCGCGTGCGATCCCCTTGATGCTTAGTTCATCCGCATTCTTGACGACTGGTACGAACAGAGCGTCCTGCGTTGCAACAGCAAGTGATAGATTGATCGCTTTCTTTTGAATGATCTTATCTCCCGCCCATGTCGAGTTCATGATTGGATGTTTCTTCAATCCTTCGACCGTCGCCTTCATGAAGAATGGTAAGAACGTCAATTTGACCCCTTCTTGTTTGAAGAACGCATCTTTATGACGATTACGTGCTTCGACCAAGTTCGTGACATCGACTTCGATCATCAACCAGGCGTGTGGCGCTTCGTGTTTCGCGCGAACCATGTTCGAAGCGATTGCTTGACGTACGCCGGCAGTCGGAATCTCGATGTCGCCCGTTTCCGTCGGTTGTGGTGCGCTGACCGGACGTTTTGGTGCGGATGGTGCTTCTGTTGGAGGCGCTACCGGAGTCGTTTTCGCTTCCGGTTTTGGTTCAGTTGTTTGTGGTGTAGGAATAGCGCCGGACTCAATCAGTTTCAACAAATCTTTCCGAGTAATCCGCCCGCCGGCTCCTGTACCCGTCACTTGTTCGAGATCGATGCCATGCTCACCCGATAGTTTCAAGACTGCTGGTGAATAGCGCTTTTTCATCGAAGTATCAGCCGTCGTTGTCTCTTCGACAGCCGGTACTTCTTGTTCAGTCGCAGCAACTTCCGTTGATCCCCCGTTGACTTGCATCGTGACGATTGCGTCACCGACTTGCAACGTATCGCCTTCTTCTGCAAGAAGTTTTTCGATCACACCATCAAACGAAGACGGGACTTCTGCCGTTACTTTATCAGTAATGACTTCTGCAATCGGATCATATTTTTTAACAGTGTCACCTGGTTTGACCAGCCACATCGAAATCGTTCCTTCAGTAACGCTTTCCCCGAGTTGTGGCATCGTAAGTGTTTCAGTCTTCATCGGTCAGTTCCCCCTTAGTATGCGTGTAACGTCCGGATTTTATCTTCAATTTTCTCACTTGAGATGTTGAAGAACTTCTCCATCGTCGGAGCGTATGGCATCGCTGGGACGTCTGGACCACAGAGTCGTTCGATTGGTGCATCAAGATCGAACAAGGCTTCTTCTGCAATGATCGCCGATACTTCACTCATGACGCTACCTTCTTTATTATCTTCCGTGACGAGCAAGACTTTCCCCGTCTTTTTCGCTGCTTCGATGACTGCTTCGCGGTCGATTGGATACACCGTCCGCAAGTCAAGGATGTGGACATCGATTCCGTCTTTTTCAAGGCGTGTTGCTGCCTCAAGTGCCATATGAACACATAGCCCATAAGTGATGATCGTCACGTCTTCGCCCTCACGCTTGACGTCTGCTTTACCGATTTCGACCGTATAGTCGCCTTCAGGAACATCCCCTTTTAACAGACGATAGCCCCGTTTATGCTCAAAGAACAAGACCGGATCATTCGAACGAATCGCTGCCTTTAGCAATCCTTTTGCGTCATATGGATTCGATGGGATGACAATCTTCAGACCAGGCGTCGAGTTGAACATCGCTTCGACCGACTGAGAATGATAAAGTGCCCCGTGAATACCGCCGCCGAACGGTGCGCGGATGACGATCGGACACGTCCAGTCATTGTTCGAACGGTACCGAATCTTCGCTGCTTCACTGACGATTTGGTTGACCGCTGGCATGATGAAGTCAGCGAATTGCATTTCAGCAATCGGACGCATGCCGTACATCGCAGCTCCAATTCCGACACCGGCAATCGCACTCTCAGCGAGCGGTGCATCGATGACACGTTCTTCTCCGAATTGTTCAAGCAACCCTTGTGTCGCCCGGAAGACACCACCACGGACACCGACATCTTCGCCGAGGATGAAGACGGACTCGTCGCGCTCCATCTCTTCTTTGATTGCACTATTGATCGCTTCGATTAAACTTAACGTCGTCATTTCGTTTCCTCCTCGTCGTACACGTAACGTAATGCATTTTCTGGCGCATCGTAAGCCGCTGCTTCAGCATACGCCGTTGCTTCATCGACTTCTTTCTCCATCGCTTGTTCGATTTCAGTCGCTGTTTCTTCCGTCAAGACACCCATTTCAATCAGACGCGCACGGAAGAGTTTGATTCCGTCACGTGCTTTTAAGGCATCGAGTTCTTCAGCAGAACGGTATGATTTATCGTCATCATCGGATGAGTGTGGCACGAGACGTTCGACTTCAACTTCGATTAAGGTTGGACCTTCTCCCCGTAATCCACGTTCGCGTGCTTCTTTGACGACTTTGAAGACAGCAAGTGGATCAATACCGTCCACTGTATATCCTGGCATACCATAGCCAATCGCCCGGTCAGCAACGTGTTTAGCTGACAGCTGTTTCGAAAGTGGTGTCGAAATCGCGTATTTATTGTTTTCACAGAACAAGATGACAGGAAGCTTATGAATTCCGGCAAAGTTTGCTCCTTCATGGAAATCACCTTGGTTTGAAGAACCTTCACCGAACGAGACGTAAGCAACGAGTGGCTCCTTACGCATCTTCGCAGCCAGTGCAATTCCAACAGCATGTGGTACTTGCGTCGTAACCGGACTTGAACCTGTCACGATGTTCAAGGCACGTGAACCGTAGTGTCCTGGCATTTGGCGACCACCTGAGTTCGGATCTTCTGCTTTGGCGAATGCCGATAGCATGATATCGCGTGACGTTTGACCGAAGTGCAAGACGACACCTAAATCACGGTAATACGGCAAAATGTAATCTGTTCCTTTTTCGAGTGCGAACGCTGCACCGACTTGAGCCGCTTCTTGTCCTTGACACGAGACGAGGAAGGGAATTTTACCTGCTCGATTCAACTTCCACATCCGTTCATCGATTTTCCGCGCACGGACCATCGTTTCGAACATGTGAATCGCGTCTTGTTCCGTTAATCCGAGTTCTACCAATTCTTTGAATTCTATCTTTTCCATCCGTAATTCCTCCTTAGGCGTGAACCGCAAGTCCGTCGACTGCAAGTGCTGCTTCTCCAAATGCTTCTGATAAGGCCGGGTGCGGATGCACGAGCTGTCCAACTTCCCATGCCGTTGCATTGAGTACGAGCGCTAACCCACCTTCACTAATCAGTTCCGTTGCTTTTGGTCCGACGATGTGAACGCCGACGAGATCATCTGTCTTCGCATCCGAGACGAGCTTGATGAAGCCTGCTGCTTCTCCTTCAATCCGCGCTTTTCCTAACCCATTGAACGAGAAGCTCCCGACCTTAACGTCCATTCCGGCACGTTTCGCTTCGTCTTCCGTTAAACCGACCGATGCCGCTTCCGGTACGCTGTAGATACAACGTGGTACGAACGCATATTCAAGTGGTGTCGTCGTTCCGTTTACGATCGCCTCGACTGCTTTGACGCCTTCTGCTGACGCGACGTGCGCGAGTTGCAAGCGACCGATGACATCGCCGATTGCATAGATATGTTGATCCTTCGTCCGGAAATAGTCATCCACTTGGATGAAGCCATTTTCGACGACGATATTTGTGTTTTCGATTCCGATACCTTCGACATTCGCCATCCGACCGATGGCGACGAGCAACTTATCCGCTTCAAGCGTCGTCTGTTCTCCGTTACGGTCGATCGCGATCGATACGCCGTCTTCTGACATACGGAACGTATCACTTTGTGCAGCTGCGCCCGTATGAATCTTGACGCCCCGCTTTTTTAGTTGGCGGGCGACTTCACGACTGACTGCCGCATCTTCTGTCGGTAAAATCCGGTCGCTGAATTCAACGACCGTTACTGCGACGTCAAAATCCGTCAACATCGATGCCCATTCGACACCGATGACGCCGCCGCCGATGATGACGATTGATTTTGGCAAGTCTGCCATATCGAGCGCATCATCCGAACTGAGGACATACTCTGAATCAAAAGCAAGACCGTTCAGTGGACGTGGACGTGATCCTGTCGCAACGATCAATTGGCGTGGAAGAATCAACTCGCCTTCGCCTTCTTCCGGCTCGACACTGATTGTTCCGGGCATCGGTGAAAAGATACTTGGTCCAAGAATCGAACCCCGACCATGAAAGACTTCAATCTTTCCTTTTTTCATCAGGTGCTGAATGCCTGCCTCTAATCCATCTACGATCTCTTGTTTGCGTTGTTTGACCTGTTCGAATCGTAAAAACGATTCCGGTACGTCCACGCCATATGTAGTAGCGTGTTTGACCGTCTGATAGACTGCTGCTGATTTCAAAAATGCTTTAGAGGGGATGCAGCCACGATGTAAGCATGTCCCGCCTAATTTTCCTTGTTCTACGATTGCTACCGACTTCCCGGCTTGTGCTGCACGGATCGCGGCGACATATCCACCGGGTCCTCCACCTAGGACAACGACGTCGAATTCTCTAGCCATGTTGGTTCGCCTCCATATTCCTTAACTTCCTCTTCCCCACGTAAGACACGCAACACTCCTTCTGCGAGCGCCTGCAACTCATCTTCACCAGGACTACGCACGACTTGACCAAGGTGGGCGACGCGTTCTTCGATCACACGCGTCAACCGATCACTATAAGCAAGTCCGCCTGTTAGAATGATCGCGTCGATCTGACCGAACAAGACAGCACTTTGACCAGCGATTTCTTTCGCGATCCGGTACGCCATCGCTTCATATAACAATGCCGCTTTTTCATCGCCTTCTTCAATCCGGCTCTCGATCTCAACCGCGTCAAACGTACCTAAGTGCGCAACAAGTCCGCCTGACCCAACGACCAGACGCTTCATCTCTTCAAGTTTATACTTGGTACTATAACATAGTTCTACTAGTTGACCAACAGGTAGCGACCCGCTTCGTTCTGGCGAAAACGGTCCTTCTCCATCGAGTCCATTGTTGACATCGATAACACGCCCCTCATGGTGTACGCCGACTGTAATGCCGCCACCCATGTGTGCAATGATCAGGCGCAGTTCCTCGTATGGACGTCCGATTTCCTTCGCGTACCGTTTCGCAACAGCTTTCTGATTCAAGGCATGGAAAATACTTTTTCGTTCAAGTTCAGGTAAGCCTGTAATACGCGCAATCGGTTCTAGTTCGTCAACGACGACCGGATCAACGATGAATGATGGGATGTCGAGTGTCCGAGCAATCTCATCCGCAAGGAGTCCACCGAGGTTCGATGCATGAACGCCAAAAATACCGCTGAGTAAGTCTTCTCGCATTTCTCTGTTGACTGCATACGTACCGCTGACAAGCGGTCGGAGTAACCCACCACGCCCAACGACTGCAGTAAGCGCTTTCAAATCAATCTGTTCTTCAGCTAACACTTCGAGTACTACATGACGACGCATCTCCAGCTGCGCTGGAAGCGGTCCTCTGACCGCTTCCGCTGGATGGCGTAACGTCTTCGTGAACAACGGGTTTGATCCTTCGAAGATACCGATCTTCGTCGAAGTCGAACCGGGATTGATCGTCAAAATACGTTCGCTCATGGATATCCTCCTCTGATCAGCCGCGTGATCCTAGAATGTTTTTATCACGACGTAAGAATTGGCTGCGGGCACTACGCATTGTTGCGATACGCTCTTCTGCCATTTTCTCAGCAGCACGATATGTCGGTAAATGATCGCGTTTTGCGATCTCGAATACTTTTGTGACCGCGTCGTAGACGAGTTCGACTTTTTTCATGGCACGATCACGGTTGTATCCGTCGAGTTCATCGGCAACGTTGATGACACCACCCGCATTGATGACGAAGTCTGGTACGTATAAGATATCGCGTTCTTCGAGCATGTCACCGTGACGGTCTTCTTTAAGTTGGTTATTTGCCGCACCAGCGATGATTTTGACTTTCAATTGTGGAATCGTCTCGTCGTTTAATGTCGCACCGAGGGCACATGGCGCAAAGATGTCCGCTTCGACGCTATAAATGTCTTCTGGTGCGACGATCAAGGCACCGAATGCTTCTTCTGCACGTTGAAGTGCTTCTTGGTTGATGTCCGTGACGATCAACTTTGCACCTTCTTCATGCAAATGACGGCATAGATTGAAGGCAACGTTACCGACTCCTTGGATCGCAATCGTTTTGCCACCAAGTGAATCTGTTCCGTACACTTCTTTTGCCGCTGCTTTCATACCACGGTAGACTCCGTATGCCGTAACTGGTGATGGGTTACCACTTGATCCGAATGCTGGGCTGACACCAGTGACGAAATCTGTCTCCATATGGATATAATCCATGTCTGCAACCGTCGTATTGACATCTTCTGCTGTAATATAACGACCGTTCAGTGACTGGACGTAACGTCCGAATGCCCGGAAGAGTGCTTCTGATTTTTGTGTCTTCGCATCGCCGATGATGACAGCTTTGCCACCACCAAGGTTCAAACCAGCGGCTGCATTCTTATACGTCATCCCTTTTGATAAACGGAGCGCATCAATCAATGCCTCTTCATCAGATGCATAATTCCACATACGAAGTCCACCGAGTGCCGGTCCGAGTGTCGTGTCATGAATCGCGATGATTGCTTTTAATCCAGATACTTTATCGTGGCAAAAAACAACTTGTTCGTAATCTTCCATCTCCATTGTTTCAAAGATACTGAAGCGTGATTCTACATTTGTTTCGACCATTTTAAGTTCCTCCTCAGATTGTTTGTTTTACTTTTTTCGTCTGTTGAGCATTTAATAGCGCAAAGGCTAGTGAGTACATTTTTGCTTCTGCTGTATCGGCACGGCTTGTCAATACAACTGGAGCCCGCGCTCCGACGAGAATCGCCGCCACCGAGGCATGTGCGAAATACATGAGCGATTTGTAGATAACGTTCCCAACTTCGATTTGCGGCACGACGAGTAAATCCGCCTGCCCTGCTACGTCTCCCGTCAAGCCTTTTTGCTGGGCAGCGACGAGATTCACGGCATTGTCGAGCGCAAGTGGTCCGTCTACAAGGCAATCCTTGATTTGACCACGTCGGTTCATTTGCGTCAGTAGGGCAGCGTCTATCGTTGCCTGCATCGTCGGATTGACGACTTCGACGGCTGCTAAGACTGCGACTTTCGGTAATCCGTATCCAAGCGCTCGTAAGGCGGAGACACCGTTTTCGATAATTTTTACCTTATCTTCGAGTGTCGGTTGGATATGAATCGCTGCATCGGTCAATCCGATCGCTGATTCACGCCCTGGCACTTCGAACAACGCGACATGCGACAGGACATTTCCAGAACGCAGACCTGTTTCTTTGTTCAAGACAGCTTTCATGAACATCGCTGTCGGAACAAGACCTTTCATCAAGACACTCGCATCCCCTTTGCGAACGGCATGAGCGGCACGCTCTGCCGCTTCTTGCGATGTAGAGGTGTGGGTGATCACGAACTGCGACTCTCGTAATGTCCGTTTTTGAATCATCTGCTGAATCCGTGTCGCATCCCCGAACAAATGAAAACGCGCTAAATCGTTTTCAATTGCTAATGCGACAGCATCCATCACTTCTTCGTCATCCGCAGCTGCAATCGCAACGACGGAATCTTCGAGTCGAGCTGCCTGCTCGACCATTTCACTGAATCTCACTGTATTCCCCCCTTACCTGTCATACATAAATAGTAATAGCAATTTTCGTGCCAATTCAAAAGAGACGGTAAGATAAGCAAGAACGTCTTTAATTTTGCACGCTTTTGCATTTTTTGCAATATATTGCACGCAAAAATTTGCGCTTCATGAATAAATGTTAAATCGTTCCACTTTGTAATAAAGTGCCCGCAGAGAGATCCCAAGTTGTTTTGCGGCTTCTGTTTTGTTGCCGTTAAAAGCAGTAAGCGCTTCCCGGATCAACCGTTCTTCGACGTGAGACATCTCGTCGGATAAATGTTTGATTTCCTTTTTCTGTATCGTCGTGACTTTTGTTGTTTGTGGCACGACAAGTTGAAGATGTCCTTTTCGTAAGACCGTTTCTGTTTTATCCGTAAAAATCAATGCGCGACCGATGACATTTTCAAGCTCGCGGACGTTTCCTTTCCACGGTTGCTTCTTCATTGCTTCGAGTACATCATCCGAGATCCGTCCGACCGATCGTCCATAACTTTGATTCAATTTGCGGAGTAGGTGTAAGGTTAACGGTGCGATATCATCCGGACGCTCACGTAGTGCCGGTATGTGAATCGGTAAACGATTAATCCGGTAATAAAGATCTTCTCGGAACTCATTCATGATGATTTTTTGCTCTAGATTCGCATTCGTCGCCGCGATGATCCGGACATCAACCGGAATTGCCTTCGTGCCACCGACACGAACGACTTCATTCTCCTGTAGCACCCGTAACAGTTTGGCTTGGACATCGAGTGGCAGCTCGCCGATCTCATCTAAGAACAGCGAACCTCCGTGTGCTTCTTCGAAGTATCCCCTCTTGCCGCCACGCCGTGCTCCTGAAAATGCTCCTTCCTCGTAACCGAATAGTTCACTTTCGAGTAACGTCGGTGCAATCGCCGCACAGTTGACGCGGACGAATTGTTCATATTTGCGTTCGCTCGCTGCATGGATCGCATGTGCGAACAGTTCTTTACCGGTTCCGGATTCACCGCGAATCAAGACGTTGACTGGCATCGTTGCCGCAAGCTTCGCTTGATCGACGACGAAGCGCATTGCTTCACTCTCGGCGATGATATCATCGAAAGTATATTTAGCTTCGAGTGTCCGGATTTTTTGTCGCGCTGCCTTTAATTCTTTTGCTAGAGCCTTCATTTCCGAAATATCTCGAATGACTCCAACGGAACCGCGGACTTGTCCATCGACGATGACAGGTGCTGCGTTGACGATGATATCGCGTTGATCTTGTCCGATCTTCATACGAACATCTCGCACGTTCTCGCCTGTGTTCAAGACTTTCAAATGAACGGATTCCTGCATCCCGATATCGGCGCTAGCCGGTTTTCCGACGACATCTCGTTCCGTGAAACCGGTCATTCGCGTATACGCCGGATTGATCAGCATCGTCTGTCCGTCTTGATCGGCGACGGAAATCGCTTCGCTCGTACAATGAATGATTGCTTCGAGCATTTTCTCTTTTTCAGTCAGACGCTCAAGTAACACTCTGACGAATTCACCCGGTAAGACCGCCGCTCCCGGAAAATCATGGATTAATTGTTCGAGTACGCCACTTTCTCCCGTAGCGTCAATGATGAAATCGACGTCTGCTCCTTCGAATGCTGACCAGTTCGTTTCGATCCGAATGTCCGCGCGCCGTGCAAGCGCTACCCCAGGCGCCTCCATGTTTGGATCAACAAGACCGATGACCGTTAATAGTGGTGAACGTTGAAATGCGTGCAAGACCTCTGTTCCCCCTTGACCTGCTCCGACGACGAGTAGATGATGCATATAAATCCCCCCTTTGAAACTGCTTACATTTCTATCCTACTCGGAATAAAAAAGGGAAGCAAACCCGATTCGCAGAATGGTCGATTTTTTGATACAATACGCTTGGAAAGGAGTGGCGTCCTATGCGTATCATTGGTTTGCTCTCATTATTAATCCCCGGCATCATCGGCGCGATTGGTATTAAGCTCATGCGCGACAGTGTCTTTCTAATTGCGCAAGTGCCGTTTAAATACTTAGGCGATGCGGCTTACGTATATGTATTGCAAGGTCTCGTTGGGTTGATTCTTGCGATGGGTGGTATTGGATTTGTCGCAGGATATGTCTTTTATCGCGATCGAAAACGTGGAAAAGTCTCCGACCGCTATCAAAAAAAATAAACACAGAAAAAGGTCCCCATTTCTTGAACTCATTTCAAGCGCGGGACCTTTTACTCGTATAAAATTGGTTTCACTTACGGATGAACTCCTCTCATAGTTAGAACTATTCGTGTACTCCAAAACCTTAGGTGTTCCTCTTAATGAAGAGGTGGAAAGAAATCAGATCTGGCTATCGAGCTAACGATAGAATGGTATTTCAGTTCCATCATCTGACTGTACTCGGGACCTAGGTGGAGCGTAATGTCATCCGCTTGAAGCAGTCAAACATTCGGTTGCTAACAATCACTGCTAGACAACACTCCTTTTCACGAACTGTACTTTTCATTTTAGACGATCCGTTACCTTCCACTTTTCCCTAGCTTCGAAATCATGGAAGCTCCCATTCATTCGAGATTTCCCATCTAGAATGAACAAGATACCTTGGTACGACTTCTACCAAGAGAATGTCGTCCGGCATTCTTGAGCCATTTACAGTTGGCGTTCTGAGATGATATTCATCAACGGGATTTCCGGAGTCCTCGCCGACTCGACGTTCATCTGACGTCTTGCCAAATCATTTGGTACCTTTATTATAACAAACATTTCAGTTTATGCAATATTTATTTGCAAACGCTTTTATTTTTTTTGATTTCTACCGTATGCTGTAGAAAGAGTGCATTCGAAAGGAGATCTTGTATGCGAAAAGTCATCGTATTCGAACATCTATCTTTAGATGGTGTCGTTCAAGCACCGAGTGGAAAGGAGGAGGATGTAAGCAACGATTTCGAACATGGTGGCTGGACCGTTCCTTTTCAACATCCTGAAATCGGTCAAGTCATTCGCGGATGGATGCATGAGGACTGCTCTCTGTTGCTCGGTCGAGCGACTTACGAACAATGGGCAAGTTATTGGCCACTCCACTCAGATGTCTGGCCGATTGCCGATCATGCCATGAAGTATGTCGCCACGCGTCATGCACTACCTGTCCTTTGGCAGCCGACAACTTGTTTGAAGCATCCGACTTCTGAACTAAAGCTTTTGAAACAACAGGATGGCCCACCGTTTCATATCTGGGGCAGTAGTGAACTCGTTCATACACTTTATCAAGCGGATTTGATCGATGAGCTTCGCTTGATCCATTATCCTGTCATCATCGGTTCCGGTAAGCGTCTCTTTCCCGATCAAAGAATGGTTCCCCTCACTTGGAACGTCATGGAACAACACACGTTTGATAACGGAGTGTCAATCATTCGCTATGAACGAAATAAGAATCAAATATAAACCGTTATCGTTTAGATTCTGCCTTTTACCAGAAAGAAAGAGGAAAGAAGCGTAGCGATTCGAGATGGACAAAAAAAGTGCAATCTTTCTCGTCAAGAGAAAAACTGCACTTTATCTTCAGTCTGGCGCCTTTTATGAATTAGACGGTATATGGCTTCAACCGGATTGTTCTTGATTCATATGACTCGATACATACGAGATGAATTCCGAGTTCTTTGGACTCTTCTCTTGTTCGATCCGACCGTTAAACAACTCGTGTTGCTGCATTCCTTCGTTCCAGGCGGACTTGATGGCATGACGCATCGCTCGTTCGACGCGAGAAGCTGTTGTTTGATGTTTTTTCGCAATCGTCGGATAGAGTTCCTTTGTGATCAATCCGAGTAGATCTTCCCGTTCAAGCACCATTAAGACAGCGTCTTTTAAATACGTAAACCCTTTGATATGCGGAGCGATCCCCACTTCTCGAAGCGTCGAGCCGACTTTTAGATCAATCGTTTCGATCGCCGGAGCTTGTCCTTGATTCGTCACGAGACGAATTTTTTGAACGAGCTGATCCATGCTGAACGGTTTAAGTAAGAAGTATGATGCTCCAAGGGTGACCGCCTGTTGTGAGACCTCGTCCTTACCGAAAGCACTCAACATGATGACAGCAGGATTCTTCTTTTTCTTCATCAATTCTTCGAGCACACCAAGCCCATCTAAATGAGGCATGATGATGTCGAGGAGCAATACATCCACCTCATGTTCTTTCATGCGTTCGAGACAACTCTCGCCATTGTAGGCGACGCAAACGACTTCCATGTCTTCTTGCGCAGAGATATGCTGGCGAATCAGTTCGACCATTTCGCGATTATCATCTGCTATCCCGACTTTAATCAATCCTTACACCCCATTTTTAAGCGATTCTTTCATCGTCTTCGCCTGATCCATCAATTCCTCGGCATGCCGTAATGTCAAATCTGTCATATGGGCACCGGAAATCATCCGTCCAAGTTCGTTCCCTCGATCTGCTTGAGACAAGACGTTGACTTGAGTCGTCGTACGATCCGTCTCCTCAATCTTTCGAATATAGAGGTGTTGATCCGCCATCGAAGCGACTTGTGGTAAGTGCGTAATACAAAGCACTTGTCCGTCTACCGACAAACGATAGATTTTTTCTGCCATCGCTTGTGCAACACGACCTGAAACACCCGTATCGACTTCATCGAATATGATTGAGGCGACTCCGACCGAGCGCGAGAAGATCGACTTCAGTCCAAGCATGATACGAGATAATTCCCCGCCCGATGCAACTTTTCCGAGCGACTTGAATGGCTCTCCCGCATTCGTCATGATGAAGAATTCCACATGGTCGATCCCGTTCTTGCGTAGCATCGGTGTCTTTCCGTCTTGAAGAAAACGAATTTCAAACCGCGCCTTCTCCATGTAAAGCTCACGCAACTCCAAATGAATCGCTTCACTTAATTGAACTGCCGCTTTGCGACGCTGTTGTGAGAGTCGACCACCAATTTCAAACAATTCGCTTTCGAGCTGTTCGACTTCGGTTTTTAAGCGTTCAATTCGTTCATCTCGATTTGTCATCGTATCAAGTTCAATCCGAATTTTCTCACCGTAAGCGATGACTTCCTCAATCGTCGCTCCGTATTTTCGTTTCAGCTGTTGGAAGACGGACAAACGTTGTTCGATCTCATCGAGTCGATTGGAATCGAACTCAAGTGTTTCGAGTTGATCTCGAATGGCATAACCGACTTCTTCTAGTCCATAAAAGGCGCTTGCGATCGCGTCACTTTGCTGAGAAAACTGTTCGTCGATGCTTGATGCTTGTTGTAGTTCACGCATCGCGTCTCCAACGGAATCGATGCCGCGCATCTCATCGTGTAAAGCGTCATAGGCTGTCTTAAACGACGCATATAACTTCTCGAAGTTCGCAAGACGATTCCGCTCGACGAGTAACTCATCTTCCTCATGCGCTCGAAGTTTTGCGCCTTCGATCTCTTCGGTCTGAAACGATAACAAGTCGATCCGTTGGGCGAGTTCTTGCTCACTTTGTGCGAGCGATTGTAGCGCCATCCGTTTTTCTTCATACGTTTGATAACCGGACTGATAGGCTTGAAGGAGTGGCGCGATCGCCTCTTGCGCGAAGTCATCGAGAATCGCTTGATGGTACGTACTGTCCATTAAATGCTGATGTTCATGTTGCCCGTGCATATCGACGAGGACACGTCCGAACTCACGTAAAATCGTCAGTGTGACCAGCTTATTGTTGACGCGACAGACACTTTTTCCTGTCGCGAACAGATCACGTCGCAAGATGATCAATCCGTCTTCGATATCGATGCCATACTCTTCTGCAAGATCATAGACGAGATGGTCGTCTTCAATCAGAAACAATCCTTCTAGTTCCGCCCGATCTTCCCCGTATCGAACGAATTCCGCGGATCCACGTCCACCAATTAATAATCCGATCGCATCGAGAACGATCGATTTACCGGCACCTGTTTCCCCAGTCAAGACGGTCATTCCTTTTTTAAAGTCGATCTGTAGCTCGTCAATGATCGCAAATTGTTTGATCGATAATTCAGCTAGCATCCTGTCAACTCCTTACAGCATTTCTAAAATTCGTTCCGTCACTTCTTTCGCTTGTCCCTCACTTCGTGCAATCAATAGGATCGTATCGTCCCCACACACCGTTCCAAGCAGTTCGCTCCAGCTCAAATGGTCTAGTAAGACAGCGACTGCATTCGCATTTCCCGGCAGGACATGCATGACAATCAGATTTTGAGCAGAATCAATCGAGATGAAGCTATCTCCGAGCAGACGCCGCAATTTCCCGAGTGGGTTGAAGCGTTGGTCGGCGGGTAAGCTATATTTATAACGTCCATCATTCAACGGGACCTTCACGAGATGGAGTTCCTTGATATCTCGTGATACCGTTGCCTGTGTCACCTTATATCCTGCATTCCGTAATTCCTCTACCAATTCATCCTGGGTTTCTACTTCTGATTGGGTGATGATCTCCCGAATCTTAATCAACCGTTGCCCCTTTGTCATTCCTGCACCTCACAGTATTCTTCGATGTTACTATTGTAATCCAATAAATCATCAAAAGTCCACGTTTCCCATTTTATTATCCGGTTTTCATCGTGCCACACAACAAGGAAGACGGACCCATGAACCGGATCCGTCTTCGTTATCATCTGTTCGTTTAAAGACTAGCATGCGCTAGCTTGACCGTCTCCGTCGCATGAACGGACGGATCAAGCCCTGGTTGACCAAGGCGTGCATGCAACAAGAACTCAATGTTGCCCTCTCCACCGGTAATCGGAGAATAGTCGAGCTGCTTGACATAGAACCCTTGTTGAATGAAGAATTCGATCATCTCATCTAGAACTCGGACATGAATCCGCTCATCACGCACGATGCCTTTTTTACCGATATCCTCACGACCTGCTTCGAATTGCGGTTTGACGAGCGCCATGACGTCTCCTCCTTCAACGAGGATCATCTTCAATGGCGGAAGCATCAAACGTAATGAAATGAACGAGACATCGATCGTCGCAAACTGCGGCGCGACAGGGAACATGTCTGGTGTCGCATGCCGGAAGTTCGTTTTTTCCATCACCGTCACGCGGTCATCCGAGCGAAGCTTCCAGTCCAGCTGATTGGAACCGACATCAAGTGCATACATATGTGCTGCTCCATTTTGTAAGGAGCAGTCGGTAAAACCACCTGTCGACGATCCGATATCGAGACCTGTTTTACCCGTGACATCAAAATCGAATACTTGAAGTGCCTTTTCCATCTTAAAGCCACCACGCCCCACGTAAGGCATCAACTGACCTTTAACGTGCAAATCGATATCGGACTTGACCTTTTCACCGGCCTTCTCCAATCGTTCCGTGCCACTAAAGACGAGTCCAGCCATGATCGACCGTTTCGCTTTTTCACGCGTTTCAAACAAACCGCGCTCGACGAGAAGAACGTCGAGGCGGATTTTCTTTACATTTTCCATGAATCGTCACACACTCTGTTTCTTTCCTTGATTGACGAAAGCGCGTACTTCTTCTGCGATTTGTCCAGGTAATAGTCCAATTTCTTCCAGCAACTCATTCACACCGCCGTGCTCGATATACCAATCCGGAATACCGAAGCGTTTGACGCGTGGGAATGCTTCCTGCTCGTTCGCATGCTCAAGGACAGCTGATCCGAATCCACCTTTTAGGACGGCTTCTTCCAGTGTCACAAGTGGAATTCCCTCTGCGTAAAGAGCGTTCAGCATCTTCTCATCAAGCGGTTTGATCGTCCGGGCATTGATGACACGAACTGATAATTCGCCTGCTAAGAGATCCGCGATTTTGAGCGCGTCTTGCACTTGTGGTCCGAATGCAAGGATGGCGACATCTGTTCCTTCACGTTCAACTTCCCACGTATCGAGCGAAATTTCATGCAATGTCTCATCCATTGGTACACCAAGTCCTTCGCCACGCGGGAAACGAACGGCGATTGGTCCTTCGTATTTAACAGCTGAATAGAGCAAGTGCTGTAGTTCATTCTCATCCTTTGCCATGACGATTCGAATATTCGGCACGTGGCGCATGAAAGCAATATCGAAGACCCCTTGGTGTGTCTCTCCATCTGCTCCAACAAGACCTGATCGGTCAATCGTAAACGTTACGTCCAGATTTTGACGCGCCACGTCATGCACGAGTTGATCGTATGCGCGCTGGAAGAACGTCGAGTAGATTGATACAATGGGTTTCATGCCTTGCGTCGCTTGACCAGCTGCGAACGTGACAGCATGTTGTTCCGCGATCCCAACGTCAAACATCCGCTCTGGGAATTCTTTTTCAAAACAATCGAGTTTTGAGCCAACACTCATCGCTGGTGTGATCAACGTCAGCTTTTCATCGTCGCGTGCCATCTTCGTCAAGGTATCCGCTACCGTAAAGGAATAACTTGGTGCTTTTGATTTTCCTTTGATGACTTCGCCGGACTCCATCTTGTATGGTCCAAGACCGTGCCATGTACCGACCCCGTCAAACTCTGCCGGACGATAACCTTTCCCTTTTTTCGTGATGACATGAAGCAGGACAGGTCCTTCTTCTTTTTTCACGTAATTGAGCTGTTCGATCAAATCATTAAGATCGTGTCCATCGACCGGACCGTAATAGTTGAAACCAAGTTCTTCAAAGAACATCCCAGGAACGAGCGCTCCCTTGACGGCTTCTTTCAATTTCTCGCTTCCTTTTTCCAAACGTCCGCCAATGACCGGAATCTTTTTGATCAATGCTTCAAGCTCGTCTTGCGCAAAACGTACTTTTCGCGATGAACGAATCCGTCCTAGCATTTGATGCATCGCACCGACGTTTGGTGCAATCGACATCTCGTTGTCATTTAAGATGACGATGACGTTTTGTTGCTCTGCTCCGATGTGATTCAATGCTTCGAGGGCCATACCGCCTGTTAACGCCCCGTCACCGATGATCGCGACTGCGCGGTCATCCTTACCGCTCAATTCGTTTGAAACAGCAATCCCCATTGCTGCTGACAAGGACGTCGAGCTATGCCCTGTCTCCCAGACGTCATGCACGCTTTCATTGCGTTTCGGAAATCCACAAAGTCCTTTATGCTGACGGAGCGTATCAAACTGGCTCGCGCGTCCTGTGAGAATCTTGTGCACATAGGCTTGGTGTCCGACGTCCCAGACGAACTTGTCATTTGGACTGTCGAATTCACGATGCAGTGCAAGCGTTAACTCGACGACTCCAAGATTCGGTGCCAAGTGCCCACCTGTCGTCGCTAATTCTTCAATCAAAAAGCGTCGAATATCGCCTGCGAAAACTTCGAGTTCGGAGACCGACATACGCTTTAAAAATGACGGATCCTGTATTTCTGTCAATTTCATACCTTACCGCCTCTTTTCCTTACAATCTTATAGGGTTTGTACCCTACATTGTACTAGAACAATCTATCGAGCGCCATTGTCAGCATAGAAAAAGACGACGCACGATGCGTCGTCCTGCTTAATGGTCACGCTTGACCACGAAGTCTAGCAGTTCCTTAAGTGTCGTCGCTTCGACCGATAGTGCTTCAATCGCCTGTTCTGCTGCTTCCACCTGAGCTGTCAGTGCACGTTTCGCACCTTCAAGACCGAGGAGTTTCGGATACGTCGCTTTTTCATTTTCTTCATCACTACCAACCGGCTTGCCGATTTTTTCAGCATCTCCTGTCACGTCTAAGATGTCATCTTGAATTTGAAAAGCAATGCCGAGATGGCGACCATATTGATGCAGGTGCTCAAGATCTGTCGGACTAACCGCGGCGAGCAACCCGCCTGCTTCGACCGCAAAGACGAGAAGTGCTCCTGTTTTTCGACGATGAATCGATTCTAGCTCCGCTACATCATTTATGCCACCACGCTCACCGAGCATATCATCGAGTTGTCCACCGACCATACCAGAAGCTCCTGCCGCCGCTGCTAATCGTTCGACGAGCGCAAGCTTCACTTCTGGCGAAGCTGGTGTCTCAAGGAGGCAGCTGAATGCGTTCGTGAGCAATGCGTCTCCTGCTAAAATCGCTGTCGCTTCATCAAAAGCAATATGATTCGTCGGACGACCTCTACGGAGATCATCATCGTCCATTGCCGGAAGGTCATCATGAATCAGCGAATATGTATGAATCATCTCAAGTGCCGCAGCAGTAGCATCTCCTTTTGAGCGGTCGATTGAAAAGGCATCGAGTACTGCATAAATCAAGGCCGGACGAATCCGTTTCCCACCGGCATCAAGTGAATACCGCATTGAGTCACGTAAACGGTCGGGTGCATCGAGTCGCTCCATGAACTCTGCCATTTTGTTTTCGACTTGTGTCTTCCATTCATGCAAGGCAATCATTGTGCTCCTCCTTTTTCCCGCAGCGTACCATCTTGCTCCAGGATCTGATCGAGTTTTTTCTCAGCAACGGATAACTTTCCTTGGCAAAGAGCTGTCAATTTGACGCCCTCTTCATAAAGAGCCATCGCTTGTTCTAGCGGAGCTTCGCCCTCTTCGAGTAACGTGACGATCTCTTCTAGTCGTTCTAGTGCTTCTTCAAAAGATTGTTCCGTCTCCATCCTTACTCCCCATCCTCTCGTTTGGCACGAATCGTTCCATCATGGAATCGGATATCGAACGAAGACGCTGTTAATGCCTTCGCGGAACGAACAATTTGTCCATCCTGTTCGACATACGTATAGCCGCGCATCAGGACATGCGTCGGACTGACGGAGTCGAGTCGCGCGAGCACATGACGCACTTGTTGTTGTTTCGATTGCAAAAGCCGACGCACGATTTCGAGTCGACGACGCGACTGTTCAATCGTTGCTCGTTGTTGTACGAATCGATCACGTACTGGTATTCGCATTAAACGTGTGTGAAGACGCTCCACCTGCTGTCGGTTTTGAGTCACGATATACTGCATCTCTTTTTGGAGCAACATTTCCGTCCGGTCCAGTTGTTCCTGCTTTAGTCCGAGTAAAACACGTGGCGATTTAAGACCGTAACTCGCGGCTAGACGTGTCACTTGCTCCTGTTTACTCTTAAGGAGTTGTGTATACGTTCGTTCCAAACGTCGCTCTACATCCTGGACACGACGGACGAGTGCCTCTGCTTCCGGAGTGACAAGTTCTGCCGCCGCTGTTGGTGTAGCAGCACGAACGTCGGCGACGAAATCACTGATCGTAAAATCAGTCTCATGTCCGACAGCAGAGACGATTGGGATACGTGATTCAAACACGGCTGTCACGACAGACATTTCATTGAATGCCCACAACTCTTCGATCGAACCGCCACCACGACCAATGATCAACACATCACAGGCAGCATGCTCGTTCATCAGTTGAATAGCACGACTGATTTGGGGTGCCGCGTCTGCTCCTTGTACAAGAACCGGCGCGAAGACGATGGCTGCTTGCGGATAACGACGCCGGAGTGTCGTTGCAATGTCATGAAGCGCCGCTCCTTTTGGCGATGTGATGATCCCGATCCGATCCGGAAAAGCAGGCAACGGTTGTTTGATCGCAGGATCAAACCAACCACGTTCTTCAAGATCTATTTTCAGGCGAGAAAACGCCTCGTATAACGCGCCCACACCATCTTCCGTCATCCGTTCGACATAGAGTTGCATTTCTCCAGAAGAGACGTAGACAGATAAGCGTGCCGTGACGACGACACGCATGCCGTCGCGTATGTCTGTCTTGACCCGACTCGCATCCCGAGCAAACATGACGGCTTTCATCCGTGACTGTTCGTCCTTCAACGTAAAATAAAGGTGACCGGAAGAGTGTCGTTTAAAGTTCGACACTTCTCCCACCACCTGGACTTGTTGTAGAAGGGCGTCACCTTCTAGTTCACGTTTGACATAGTGGACTAAATCGGAAACGTGAAGAGGTTCACTCATTGCGCGGCCTCGATCGTGTTATGCAGTAACATCGTGATCGTCATTGGACCAACGCCACCCGGAACAGGTGTAATCATCGATGCAACGTCTTGTACCGTATCAAAATCAACATCACCGACGAGTTTACCATCGACACGGTTGACACCGACGTCAATGACGACAGCATCCGGTTTCACCATATCTGCAGTGATCAGCTTCGGTACACCGACTGCGACGATCAAGATATCCGCTTGGCGTGTCATCGCACCGAGGTCTGCAGTTTTTGAATGACAGTATGAAACGGTAGCCGATTCATTCAAGAACAACATACCGACGGGTTTTCCGACGATTTGACTCCGTCCGACGACAACGACGTGCTGACCCGCGATCGGTACATTCATCTCTTTTACGAGATGGAGAATACCATTTGGTGTACATGGTAAAAATGTCGGTTCACCAATCATCATCTTCCCGACAGAGACAGGATGGAAGCCATCGACGTCCTTTTCAGGAGAAATCGCAAAAATGACCTTGCTCTCATCAATATGGTCTGGCAACGGCAATTGAACGAGAATCCCGTGGACACTCGCATCTACGTTCAGGCGTTCAATCAAATGAAGGAGTTCTGATTCCGTTGTTTCTGCCGGAAGTCGGATCAACTCTGAATCCATTCCGATTTCCTTCGCTGCCTTCTCTTTTCCGCGTACATAAGATTGACTAGCTGGATCTTCACCAATCAAGATGACAGTCAATTGCGGTTGAATCCGCTGTTCTTTCAGACGTGCGACTTCTTCTTTCAGCTTCATACGATATGAATGGGCTACCTGTTTTCCATCGATTACTACTGCCATGATTTGTCCACTCCCCCAAAAAGTTCGATTCACTCTTCTGTCTGTTTGTCTCTATTCGGTTTTAAATCGGTTTATGAATTTTCTTTGACGACGCCTTGTGCCACTTTACCAAGAACACCGTTCACAATTTTTGTTGCTTCTTCATCTGCGAACGCCTTCGTCAATTCGATGGCTTCGTTAATCGTTACTCGAACCGGAATGTTCGTTTCGAACAACAATTCATAGACGGCTAAGCGAAGAATCGTCCGCTCGATGTTTCCAAGTCGCTCGAACGACCAGTTGACGAGCGCTTCTCGAATATGCTGATCAATTGTTTCTTTGTTCGTTTCGACACCGTTCACCAATTGCTCGACGAATGTATCGTATTCCTTACCTTCTACCGCGAATTCAATGGCCTCTTGTGCAGTCAGATCCGAAAGTTCCATTTGGAACAAAGATTGGACTGCGAGTTCGCGTGCCATGTGTCGTTTCATCATGATTTTGCGTGCTCCTTTTTTTGTCGTTCTCAATCAGTTAGTTTAGCACATTCCTCTTTTAAAAAACATAGAGAACGCCAAAAAAAGACGGGAGTTCGTCGCACAAACTCCCGTCCTGATTCAGTTTACGATCGTACCTTTTAACTCACGCTCTGCGAATTTTGTCGTAAATGTACCACGACGGAATACCGGGTGACTGAGAACACGTTCGTGGAACGGGATTGTCGTTTTAACACCTTCGATCCAAAATTCAGCTAGCGCACGTTCCATTTTCGCGCATGCTTCTTCCCGTGTTTCTGCATGAACGATCAACTTTGCAACCATCGAGTCATAGTATGGTGGAATCATATACCCTGGATAGACCGCGCTATCGATGCGCACGCCCATTCCGCCCGGTGTCACATATTGTGTGACACGTCCAGCAGACGGACGGAAATCATGGTCTGGATCTTCGGCATTGATCCGGCACTCAATCGAATGACCATGGAACTTGATATCCTTTTGTTTAACGGCAAGTGGATGATCGAGCGCGACTTGGAGTTGTGCTTGAACGAGATCGAACCCTGTGATCATCTCCGTTACTGGATGTTCCACTTGAATGCGCGTGTTCATCTCCATGAAGAAGAATTCTTCCGTCTCTTCGACGAAGATGAATTCGATCGTTCCAGCTCCCGTATACTGAATCGCTTTTGCTGCTTTTACAGCAGCCTCGCCCATCTTCAACCGTGTCGCTTCACTGACCGCAGGAGATGGTGCTTCCTCAATCAGTTTCTGCATCCGGCGTTGAACGGTACAATCTCGTTCCCCGAGGTGAATGACATTGCCATGACGGTCAGCAAGCACCTGTACTTCAACATGGCGGAATTCTTCGATGAAGCGCTCTAAGTATACGTCTCCGTTTCCGAAAGCTTGTTTCGCTTCACGGCGCGTCTCACTTAGACCATTGATCAACTCTTCTTCCGAACGAGCGACCCGAATCCCTTTACCACCGCCACCTGCTGTCGCTTTGATGATGACTGGATAACCGATTTCTTGCGCCAGTGCGACCGCTTCTTCGTCTGTGACCGTTCCATCTGAACCAGGCACGACGGGTACTCCGCATTCGATCATCGTCTTCTTCGCGACATCCTTGATCCCCATCTGACGAATCGCATCCGACGTCGGACCAACGAACTTAATCCCACACGCTTCACACATCTCGGCAAAATCGACGTTCTCAGCTAAGAAACCATAACCCGGGTGGATCATCGTGACTTGACGATTTGTTGCGATCGCAAGAATGTTCGTAACGTTTAAGTAGGATGAAGCAGAACTTGCTTCACCGATGCAGTATGCCTCATCTGCTAAGCGAACGTGTAACGCTTCCTTATCCGCCGTCGAGTAGACAGCAACGGTTTGTATTCCAAGTTCCTTTGCCGCTCGAATGATGCGGACGGCAATTTCTCCACGGTTGGCAATCAATAATTTTTCCATGCTGTTCACCCCCGTTTACGGACGGATCCGGAAGAGTGGTTGACCAAATTCAACGAGATCTCCATCGGCGACAAGAATCTCGACGACCGTTCCAGATACTTCCGAGTTTAAGTTATTGAAGAGTTTCATTGCTTCAAGGACACAGACGACTTGACCGACTTCGATCTGATCCCCGACTTTGACGTATGCCGGTTTATCCGGATTTGGACGAGAATAGAACGTCCCGACCATTAACGCATTGATTGTGATCGTATCGTCAGCGACTGCTTCTTCTTCAACAGGTGCCGCTGTTTGTTTCACAGGAGCAGGTGTTGCTACCGGTGCAGCGGGTGCTTGGTGTGAGACCGTTACCGTCTCTCCTTGTTTCTTTAACTCCAATTTATACGTATCCGTCTCAAGTGTGAGTTCGTTTACACTCGACTGATCGAGCATTTCGAGTACTTGTTTCAACTGATCGATTTTCATCTGTCATTCTTCCCCCATCTATGCTGTATTCACAATTATTATACCAGGTGCTAATGCCTACTCAAATACTTATATTAACTGGTCATACCATTGGATGCAAGTCACGCTGGATGAAAAAAGACGCCTCTCGACCTAACAAAAGGTGAAAGACGTCTTGTCGTTTCGTTCTTATCCGTTGTAACGACCTGTGAAATCACCTGTACGTGTATCAACCGTTACTTTTTCGCCCGCTTCGATGAAGAGTGGCACTTGAATGATGTGTCCCGTCTCTACTGTCGCGTTTTTCTTGACGTTCGAAGCTGTATCGCCTTTAACGCCCGGCTCCGCTTCAACGATCGTCATGACGACCGTGTTAGGTAATTCAAGACCGAGGATTTCGCCGTTATAAACAGCGATTTGAACTTCCATGTTTTCAAGCAAGTATGGAAGAGCTGCTTCGACTTGTGCCGTCGTCAATTCCAACTGCTCGTAAGATTCTGTATCCATGAAGACATATGTCTCACCCATTGGGTAGAGGTATTGCATCTTGTTACGCTCGATGTGCGCACGCTCGACACGCTCACCGCCGCGGAATGTCATCTCTTGGATGTTCCCGTTACGGATATTACGCATTTTCGTCCGAACGAACGCTGCCCCTTTACCTGGTTTAACATGTTGGAATTCAAGTACTTGCCAAATCATACCGTCTGAAGTTTTGATCGTTAATCCTGTTTTTAAATCGTTTACTGATACCATGAATGGTTCCTCCTAAAATGTCCCGTCACTCTGAATTAGAGAGTGATCAGTTCTTTTGGTGAAGACGAAAGAATTTCTCGACCTGTTTCCGTGATCAAGACGTCATCTTCAATTCGGCATCCGCCGACTTGCGGCACGTAGATACCTGGTTCGACCGTGACGATCATGCCCGGTTCAAGTTTCGTCTCAGAGCGGAAAGATAGACCAGGTCCTTCATGTACTTCTAGACCAATGCCGTGTCCCGTCGAGTGACCGAAGTACTCGCCGTATCCTGCTTCTTTGATGATATCACGCGTCAATGCGTCCGCTTCGATCCCTGTAATACCTGGTTTTAAACCATCAACACCCGCTAGTTGTGCTTGTAAGACTGTATCGTAGATTTTCTGCAATTCAGCATTGATCGGACCGACTGCTACAGTCCGTGTGATATCTGAAACATAACCGTTCAGAAGCGCCCCAAAATCAAGCGTGACAAGTTCGCCTGTCGCAATGACCTTCGAACTGGCAACACCGTGCGGCAAGGCAGAACGATAGCCCGATGCAACGATCGTATCGAAAGAAGAAGACGTCGCTCCCTGCTTACGCATGAAGAATTCTAGTTCATTTGATACTTCAAGTTCCGTCCGTCCTGGTTGAATGTACGTCAAGATATGCTGGAAGGTCGCATCTGCGAGCTCCACCGCTTCCTTAATCATCTTAATCTCTGATGAATCCTTAATCAAGCGTAGGTTTTCGATGATTCCCGTCGTCGGAACGAGTTCGATCGAAGAAGCTTGATCATACGCTTCAAAAGCACCGAGTGTCATCGCATCTTTTTCGACGCCGACCGCGCGAACACGTGCCCCTGCCATCAATTCACCCATTGTCTCTGGAATCGAACGTTCAATTTGGACGATTTCCATTCCTTTGACTTGGTCTGCCGCTTGCTCCGTGTAACGGAAATCCGTCACGAAGTACGCTTGCTCTTCTGTTACGAGACATGCACCGCTTGAACCTGTGAAGCCGGAAATATAACGAATGTTCTCTGCTTTCGTGACGAGTAATCCTGGAAGGTCCCGTTCCTTTAAAGCTGCTTGTAACGCCTCGATCCGTTGTTTCATGATTGATTTCCCCCTTATTCCGATTGTTGTAAAGCTTGGAGTGCTTCTGTTGCCAGACGATATCCCGTCATGCCAAGTCCAGCGATGACCCCCTTGCAGACTGGTGCGATCATCGAATGATGCCGGAAGGATTCACGTGAATGGACATTCGATAGATGGACCTCTATGACGGGTGCTTCGATTGCAGCAATCGCGTCACGTAACGCGATACTCGTATGCGTGTAGGCAGCCGCATTGAAGACGATGCCGTCCGCCCCTCGTTCCTCGTGAAGAACATCAATCAGTCGTCCTTCATGGTTCGATTGCTCGAACCGAAACTGAATGTTCGGAAAATAAGCGCGAAGCTCGTGTTCTAAATCAGCTAACGTTGCCGTTCCGTATGTATCCGGTTCGCGTGTTCCAAGTAAATTCAAGTTTGGTCCGTTTAAAATCAAGACACGCAAAAAAACACCTCCTCGAATTCTTTTTCATTGTATCATAACCCGATTTCCGACTCCTAAAGATTACCTCGTTTTGACGAGTCGAACATAGTTTTTTTGTCGTAAATCAAGTACACTGACGATACACCTAATTTTAATGAAGACGGGATGCGTTCTATTATGAAAACGACTAATCCGCCGGTCGGTGGTCAAGCCATCGTCGAGGGCGTCATGTTCCAAAATGCGACCCATGCGGTCTCTGCGATTCGTCGAAATGATTCGTCGATTGAGACGTTTGCACAACAAAAACCGATTCGACCACGAATCGCCAAAGGAAAACGAATTCCACTCCTGCGCGGTCTCTTTGCATTAATGGAATCTTCAGCGAATGGCGCAAGTCACATGAATTTCGCAAGTGATCGCTACGGCGTCAAACCCGGTGAAGAAGAACCAGAAGAGTCAACGGCTAGTCCATTGACGAAATGGCTCGGAGTGGCTGTCGTCGGAATTCTTTCCTTTTTCTTTGGGAAATTACTCTTTACGCTATTACCTGCTTTCCTTGCGTCTTTGTTTGATGTGTTTCCGCTCTTATCGGGACATGTCGTTCAAAACATCATCGAAGCAGTGATTAAATTAACGTTACTATTTAGTTATCTCTACGTGATTTCTTTGACTCCACTCGTAAAACGACTCTTTCAGTACCATGGCGCTGAGCATAAAGTCATTAACTGTGTCGAGTCCGGACGTCCACTCACCGTCGAAAACGTTCGTGTTAGCAGTCGACTCCATTACCGGTGTGGCTCGAGTTTCTTGATTTTCACCGTCATCGTCGGTTTTTTCGTCTACTTGATCGTCCCAACAGATCCGCTTTGGTTGCGTCTCGTCTGCCGGATTGCTTTATTACCGGTCGTCATCGGTCTCTCATTTGAAGTCTTACAGCTAACGAATAAAGCACAACATATCAAAGGACTTCGTGTTATCGCCTTGCCTGGTCTATGGTTACAGTACTTGACGACGAAAGAACCGGATGATGCTCAAATTGAGGTTGCGATTTATGCGTTTGAAGCCTTAGAAAAACAGGAACATAACCTACATGAGAATGCACTGGGTTAATCGATAACAGGGGTGATATTATGATCAGACAACGCATTGGTTCTACATTCGCACTCGTCGTGTTACTGTTCGCTTTTGTCGGCTTTGGATATAAACTCGTCAATAATCCAAGTAGTCTGTTTTCACAATTGCTGTTCTTCGGCATTACTGCCGGGATCATCTTCTTACTCTTTAAGTTCCTGACTCGTAATCGAAGCGTCGGAAACGGTACGAACGCACAGTACCGTAAATCGGTCGCTCAATCCAAAAAAATGCATGGTCCTTCGAATTCTGTTCGCCGGACAGACTTCAAGAAAAAACCAGTCAAGTCTTCGAAAGCACCTGCATCGAATAAAGTCAGACCGTTACGTGATCGTTCGAAAGCGCCTCATCTGACGGTCATTGAAGGAAAAAAAGGCAAAAAGAAAAAACGTGCTTTTTAATGTTGAAAGCATATTAATTAAGGAGGTTCGTCGCCTATGACGAACCTCCTTATTTTTCACTCCGTTTCGACCCAACCGATGTAAGGAAGATTGCGGTATTCTTCAGCACAATCAATCCCGTACCCGACAACAAAGTAATCCGGAATCTCGAACCCGACATAGTCCGCATCGAGTTCTACTTCACGACGTGCCGGTTTATCAAGTAACGTACACACCTTCAGGACGCCTGGCTGATGCAATTTCATATGATCACATAGGAAATGAAGCGTCCGTCCTGTATCAATGATATCTTCGATGACGACGACATATTTTCCTTGAACATCGAGATCGAGGTCCTTCTTCAATTGAACACGACCTGAAGAAACGGTCTTTGTACCATAAGAAGAGCACGCGACCGTATCAATTTGGACGCTTCCTTTGATTTCGCGCATCAAATCCGCAGCAAAAACCATCGATCCTTTCAATACGACGACGAGAACGATTTGACGTCCTGCCGCATCTGCTTCGATCTGCTGTGCTAACTCACGAACTTTTTCTTTCAGTTGTGATTCCGACACTAACTTTTCTTTAATCGTGATTTCCATGACAAGGTGCGAACACCCGTCACCCCCTTCGTCCATTTTCAGGATCAGTATAGCATATCTACCTCATAATGCGTACTTTACCATGAAATTATAATGGATTGTTCGTGTTTAAGTGTATCTAATAAGAAATTATATAAAAAAAACAAGCCTCAATCCTCTGGATGGGCTTGTTGATAGCGATGTAACTCTTCTTTCAGACCAGGACGTTCCGCAAAGAACTGAATCATCCCATTGATTTTATCCAATGCTTCGATGCTAATATGGTGTTCGATTCCTTCGACATCCTTGTAAATCAATTCCTCATCCACACCAACGAGACGAAGAAAATCTTCAAGCAATGCATGTCGTTCTACAAGACGCTTCCCAATCTTACGTCCTTTAGGCGTCAGCATGAGCCCCCGATATTTTTCATAAACGAGATAGGTCTCGCGGTCGAGCTTTTGTACCATCTTCGTCACAGACGAAGGATGTACACCTAATGACTCCGCAATATCCGATACACGGGCATATCCCTTATCTTCAATCAACTTATAAATTTGTTCCAAATAATCTTCCATACTCGGAGTTGGCACGACATCACCTTCCCATTTCATTCATTAGCGTTTCCAGTTCCACTCATCACTACGGTATTTCTCGGCAAGACGCTCAATCTCCTGCCACTGCTCACTAGTGAATGTCAACGGAACGAGCGACAAATCAAGTGCTTCTTCAAACCCTTTCGTGAACGCTCCTCTTACTTCGTCAAATGCTACAGCGCGACCTGCTAACTCGTTCAGAGCGACAGCCTTTCCTGAAAAACGAGCCTTCATCCGCTCGCGCGTCGACTCATCATCGTACAAGAAGCAATCAAACAGTTCGCCTTCATCAACAGAGAGTGGAACAGAACCATGCTGTAAGACGACGCCTTGATGACGGACTTGTGCACTTCCGGCGACTTTTCGTTTACCGACAGCGAGTTCATAATACGATGCTGCATCAAAACAGACAGCCGATTTCGGCTTCCGTAATTCTTCTTTTTCCTCTTCCGTCAATGGAACTGAAAATTCGACTGGAATGCCGAGGTGATGGTATCCCTTGCGAATCCCTTCCGTCAACATTCGGTAACTTTCGATGACCGTGCGTGGTAACCCTTCCGTATCTTCAGGGATGACGATACTGTATGTCAACTCGTCTGCATGCAAGACAGCTCGCCCTCCTGTCATCCGACGCACGATCGGAATGCCGAGCTCCGCGATCCGCTTTCGATCGATATCACGGGTTGCTCGTTGGAAATGACCAATACTTAATCCACGTGGTTCCCATGAGTAAAAACGAAGCGTCGGTGCGATCTCCCCCCGCCCGACGAACTGAATTAATGCTTCATCGATTGCCATGTTCATTGCCGGCTCCATTGCCGGCGTCGTCAATACTTGCCACTCTCTGTTCACTTCAGCACCCCCAAAACGTTTCCGTATTAGTGTATCAAACCCTTTCTCGGTCGCGCAATCACGAGTCGATTGCCGAAATCGATTTCGTTGACTATAATGAAACAGAGGTTAAACGAATGAAGGGGTTGGAAGTCGAATATGGAAACTGGAACTATCGTTACGATCGTATTATGGGTCGCGCTGATCGCCTACATCGCTTGGCGTTTCATGCCGGTCAAAGGTATCACGAAATTGTCACAGGAAGAATTCCGTGCGAACTATCGCAAAGCACAAATCGTCGATGTCCGCGAGACACAGGAATTCAAAGGTGGACACATCGTTGGTGCTCGTAATATCCCGGTCAGCCAAATGAAGATGCGCTCGAAGGAATTACGGAAAGATATGCCGATTTACTTGTACTGCCAAGGTAGCATGCGTTCTTCACAGGCTGCAAAAGTTTTGAAAAAAGCAGGCTATACGAATCTGTATCAATTAAAAGGCGGATTCAAGCAGTGGTCAGGAAAAATCAAACGGAGCTGATGCTTCGTTCATCGCAAAAAAAGGATCCCTCCGGAAGGAGAGATCCTTTTTTTATGGTTCTTGCTTATACATGTACTTCTTGTTTTGGTTCATAGCGTAAGACGGGCTTGCGAGCAGCAAGTGTCTCGTCCATCCGTTTGACGACCGTCGTGTGTGGGGCGTTCAAGACGACATCCGGTGTCTCTTCGATCTCTTTTGCAATCTGGAGCATCGCATCACAGAAGGCGTCGAGTGTTTCTTTCGATTCCGTTTCCGTCGGTTCGATCATGATACACTCCTCGACGTTCAACGGGAAGTAGATCGTTGGTGGATGGTATCCAAAGTCAAGCAGACGTTTAGCGATATCAAGCGTCCGGACACCTAATGCTTTTTGACGTTTACCCGACAAGACGAATTCGTGCTTGCAATAGACGTCGTATGGCGCGTCATACGCACCTTTGAGACGAGCCAACATATAGTTCGCATTCAAGACCGCTTCTTTCGAGACGCGAGCGAGACCTGCCCCACCCATCGTCCGAATATAGCTATAGGCACGAACGTTGATGCCGAAGTTACCGTAGAATGGTTTGACGCGACCGATCGCTTCCGGGCGATCGTAGTCGAGGACATAACGCTCTTCTTCTTTGCGGACGATTGGTTTCGGTAAATACGGAATCAAATCTTGTTTGACCCCTACTGGACCCGATCCTGGTCCGCCGCCACCGTGCGGTCCTGTGAACGTCTTATGCAAGTTCAAGTGGACGACATCAAAGCCCATGTCCCCTGGACGAGCAATGCCCATGATCGCATTCGAGTTCGCACCATCATAGTACAGTTTTCCGCCTGCTTCATGAACCGCTTGTGCGATTTCGACGATATCCGACTCAAACAAACCGAGCGTGTTGGGATTCGTCAACATGAGTGCCGCTGTATCGTCACCGACTTTTTTCTTTAAGTCTGCTAGATCAACGAGACCACGTTCATCCGATAAGACCGTCACGGTATCAAATCCAGCGACTGATGCCGATGCCGGGTTCGTTCCGTGTGCCGAGTCCGGTACGAGGACTTTCGTCCGTTTAAAGTCACCACGTGCATGGTGGTAGGCCTTAATCAACATCAAGCCTGTCCACTCACCGTGTGCTCCCGCCGCCGGCTGAAGCGTCACTTCATCCATTCCTGTGATGACCGCGAGTTTTTCTTGCAGATCATACATCAAACCGAGTGCCCCTTGAACACTTTCGACTGGTTGAAGCGGGTGAATGTGTGCAAACCCAGGGAGGCGTGCCATATCTTCATTGATTTTCGGATTGTATTTCATTGTACATGACCCGAGTGGATAGAATCCAGAATCCACACCATGGTTACGGTTCGAGAGTGCCGTGTAGTGACGGACGAGATCCAGTTCAGATACTTCCGGTAGCGCCACGTCTTCCTTCCGTAACATCGAGGTCGGTAACAATTCTTCTACTGCCACCTCATCGACAGTCGGTAACGGTAAGCTATAGGCGATACGACCCGGTTTAGAAATTTCAAAGATCAATGTTTGCTCATTCATGTGTGAGTCCCCCTAACGCTGTCACGAATTGATCCAACTCTTCATTCGTCCGTAATTCCGTTGCACAAACAAGCATTTCATTTTGACGCGCTGCGTCATACGATCCTAACGGTAAACCGCCGATGATTCCGTGATCGAGCAATTGTTGACTCGCACGTGTCGCGTCGATTGGTAGCGTAACGACGAATTCATTGAAGCTCGGTCCATCGTCAACGATCGTAAAGCCAGCCTGTTTCAGCTTTTGTTTTAATGCATGTGCCGTTTGCAAGTTACGTGTCGCGAGTTCCCGGATACCCCGTTTTCCGAGTGCACTCATCGCGATCGAAGCAGCGAGTGCATTCAACGCTTGGTTCGAACAGATGTTAGATGTCGCCTTGTCACGGCGAATGTGTTGTTCACGTGCTTGTAACGTCAGAACGAAACCGCGTTTCCCATTCTCATCGACGGTCTGTCCAACGAGACGTCCCGGAATCTTACGCATCAACGCTTTTGTCGTCGTGAAATAACCACATGTCGGTCCACCAAAGCTTTGTGGAATTCCGAACGGTTGGCAATCTCCGATCGTAATGTCAGCGCCAAGTTTACCTGGCGCTTCTAAGATACCGAGTGCCAGTGGATTCGCAGAGACGATGAACAGCGCACCACGAGCATGAGTCGCATCGGCCAATGCTTGTAGTTCTTCGACACGACCGTAGAAGTTCGGATACTGCACGATGACACAGGCGACGTCTTCGATGGCATCGAGTTGATCGATCCGTGTGACACCTTGCTCAAGCGCCAACGTCTCGACGTTTAGTCCTGGACCGTTCGCATACGTCCGAACGACATCGTGCGCTTCCGGGTGAACGCCATCTGAAAGAACGATCGTTTTTTTCTTCGTATGGGCACAAGCAAGCATGGCCGCTTCCGCTAACGCCGTGATACCGTCATACATCGACGAGTTCGCGACATCCATCCCTGTCAATTCACAAATCATCGATTGGAATTCAAAAATCGCTTGTAGCTCACCTTGCGAAATCTCTGGCTGATATGGTGTATAGGCAGTGTAAAACTCTGAGCGCAGTAACATATGATTGACGACAGCAGGTGCATAGTGATCATAGATGCCTGCGCCAAGGAACGATGGATATTGTTTCGTATTCATGTTTTGGTCGGCAAGCTTCGATAGCGTCCGAATCAAGTCCGTTTCCGGAAGTGGCACACCGACTTCTTCCAATGTACCGTTATCACGGACGGATGCCGGGATATCAGCGAGTAAATCTTCGATCGATGCTGCACCGATCGTCTGTAACATCGCCTGCTCATCTTCTGCTGTCATTGGTAAATAACGAAAATCCATAGAAATATCCCCCTTATTTCGTGCGACGATAAAACGGTGTCGCTGTTCGTTTCGCTGCTAAACGTTTTCCGCGTACTTCCACTTCAAATTGCTCTTGTTCCGCTACTTCTGCAGGAACGAGTGCCCAAGCAATAGCTTTTCCGACTGTCGGCGGCAACGTACCTGTCGTCACCACACCAACGACTTCCCCGTCATGCCAAACCGGTGCATCTTGACGCGCAATCCCTTTATCGAGTAATTCAAGACCGATCAAGCGTCGCGGTGCTCCTTGTTCTTTCTGTTGCAACAATACCTCTGAACCGACGAACGGTTTGACTTGTGGTTTGACCGCAAAGCCCATTCCAGCTTCGATGGGTGAAATCGTTGCTGATAATTCATGTCCGTAAAGTGGCAGACATGCCTCAAAACGTAATGTGTCACGTGCCCCGAGCCCGCATGGTACGACACCTTGCTCAAGCAGTGCTTGCCAGACAGCAGGTGCGTCACCAGCTGCCATGTAGAGTTCGAATCCATCTTCCCCTGTGTACCCACTGCGTGAGACGATCATTTCCACTCCTGCAACCGTCCCCCGTTGGAACTTGAAAAATCCGATCTCTGATAAGAAAAGTGGTGTCATGCCGGAAAGGATGGCTTCCGCACGTGGTCCTTGGACCGCAATTTGACCATATTGTTCCGATTGATTCTCAAGCGTGACGTCCCCTGTTAGATAGTGACGTAAATGTTGTTCGTCTTTTTCAATGTTCGAAGCATTGACGACGAGAAGATAGTCCGTTTCTGCCAAACGATAGACGAGTAAATCATCCACTGTCCCACCGTCTTCTTGGCATAAGACGTTATATTGCGCTTGCCCCACCGCAATCTTCGAAATATCGTTCGATAATGTAGCTTGTAAAAACGTCAGAGCATCCGGTCCGCTGACGAACAGTTCTCCCATGTGCGAGACATCGAACATGCCGACGTTCTCCCTTACTGCAACGTGTTCTTCTTTAATCGAGGAAAACAAAACTGGCATTTCAAATCCCGCAAAATCCACCATCTTACCGGTTTGCGAAACCGTCTCGAATAACGGTGTTCTTTTCAATGTCGTTTGACTCATACAAATCCCCCTATTTACGAACGTTTTCACTCTCTCTTCTCTTTAATGTTCCATTTTCAAATCCATCTTACCAATTAAAATCATAATTATCTAGTATTATTCGGAAAAAGGAACATACGAAAAAGAGAGAAAGGACCCTGTCCCTTCTCTCCTATTGTTTCATATTCTTCCCATGAAAGCCATTTCAAAATTGTTTGATTCCGGCAGTTCGTTTGATTTCCTCCTGGAGTCGACGACCTTCCGTCACCAATTGGCTTGTTCCCTGCTTCACACGATTTCCTTCTTCGGTGATCCGGTTGATGTTCCCTTTGATTTGATCGATTCGGTGCGTTGTATGATCGATGTTCGTCTGCAAGGTTTTCTGACGAATCGTAAAGCGCTCCATCAATTGCTTTAATTGTTGAATATCCTGAGATAGCTTCTTTTTGTAAAGAATGAATCCGAACAACACAAGTCCTACGATGGACAATAAAATAATACCTAACGTAATCCAAATCATGACTTTTCCTCCAATACAGTTTCAATCGCATGAACCAACCCTTCGATTGATGTCGTTCCTTCAATGCGAACAGTGGCAACTCCAGCATACAAAGAATAGCGACGATCGAATAAATGCTTCACCTGTTCCCGTTCTGTCACGAGTGGACGATTCGAGTCAGAAGCAATCCGTTTCCAGATGACATCAAAAGGCGTATCAATCCAAATGACTGTCCCTGCCTTTTTCATGAACAGTCGGTTCTCTTCTCGTTCGACGATTCCACCACCCGTGACGACTACTTCCGCGTTGCTGTTCCTTAACAATTCGCTCTCGTGTGTACGAAACCCTGCTTCGCCATACTCAGCAAAAAAAGAAGGAATCGTTTGTCCATGTTTCTGTTCGAAGTGTTCATCCAATTCGTCGACCGTGTATCGTCCACGTAATCGATGTCCGACGGCTGATTTACCAGTTCCCATAAAGCCAATCAAATAAACCTTACTCATGTGTAACGACCGCCTCGATTCTTTGACCATTATCTAATCTCGCTTCCATTTTAAAGCCTTTATCGGTCACTGTACAGCTGACTTGCCCGATTGGATAGCGGAGGGTCTCATCCTTCGTACAATCTGCTTTTGCCGCGCGGATGAGAGATTCGAGTTGTAGTGCTTCTTGTTCCAACTGATGATGGCGCATTTCTTCGTCAATTTGCTGACAAGCGATTAAGAGCACGACTCCCATGCCTAGAAGCAACAGTAAGGTCTGAATCAAGATGAATCCGTCTTGACGCATCGGAAGGAACGTTTGCTGTCGTTCAACTGAATTGAGAGGATCTCGGCAGTGCTTGTCACAGTGTATTGTTTGACATCGCGAGCGTATGTCAGTTCACCTCCTTGTTCTTTCTTGAGGCGTAGTTGATCCTGCACACGGACGAGACGCCATTTCTCAGCCATCTCTCCCGGATTAACGTCCATTCCGCGAATCTCATCTCCAACGCGTTCACACATCGTACTCCGCCACATGAGCCGTTCTACGGTATGAAAGAACAGTTCCTCATTCATTCGATTGACTTCTGGTGGGCGAACGAGTGGTGTCAGCGTCAAAATCGCCAACAGGAGCAACGGACTGATCCACAGGACGAACGATAGTTCGAGGAGGGTCATTCCGGATTCTGCTCGCAAGACATGTCGTTTCATTGCACCACGCTCCTTGCTTCAGAACATAGGACACTGTTCGGTTTTCAACTTGATCCGTCGCCATCTGCTCAAGCTGTTTCGTCTCTTGTTCCCATTTGATTTGTTTCGTTCGTAAATCGAGATAAGGATCGATCGCTAGCATCATGAAGACACCCATCGCAACGATAGAGAGAATCACTTCGAGCAAAGAGAAACCCGCTTGTCGTTTGTCCTGCATACTTCTCACCTCACTTTACGGATTGCCATTTGATAGTTCCCAAGTAAGAATTTAATTTCATACTCGGCTGTTGCCGAACGGCAAGACCACGTCGCTGCATAAATCGAGTGATAGCTCTTAAAGTAGATGATGCGGTTTGACGGGGGGACGGCACATGTATGCCCATTCTGGAACGTTCGTTGCCATAACAGCCGGTCATCCGCAAGTACAAGGTATCCTGTCCCGTCTCCTCGAAATCGAAACTGCATCAATGCTTGATCTTGTTTCGAGTACTGCATGAGCCGAAGCGTCTGAATATCTTGTTCCATTAGACGAACCTCTTGTTCAAGCGGAATCCAGTCCGGTCGTTTTTCAAATAGTGCCGGCAACAACAAAACAAGTAAACAAGCAATGATTGTCAGTACCGCCGTCATCTCAAATAAGGTAAATCCTTGTTCACTTCGTAAGTTCGCCAGTCTTCGGATCATACGTATACGTCTCCTGATCACAGACGAGGGCATTCGGTTTATCGGCGGTTCCCCGATTGATCGTCTGAAGCGATTCCGGGTATTTTTTCTCTTTCGCATAATAGAGATTGACCTCCGAACGAATGACTCGAATGTTCGCCTCACAACTCACACCTTTCGCCTGATCCTTTCCACTTGTCATCGTTGGAATCAAAACGAGCAGTAACAACGAAATGATTAATAAGACGGCTGCCATCTCCAGTAAAGTGAATCCGTCCTGTCGTTTTAAGAATTGTTTCATCGTATCGTCTCCTCTGTTTAAAATGGAAGCTGCTGTATCGCTAGCTGAATCGGATAATATAAGATGAGAAACAACGTTCCTGTCATGATCGTTAATCCCCCGTACAAAATCGGCTCGATCCATAACAACTTTTTCTCTAACTCCTCTTCCATCGACTCATGCAAGAGCGTCGCTTGTTCAAGCAACAACGGACCAAGATCTCCACTTTCTCGCGCTAAATGGACGATTCCAATCGTCTCGGCTTCGATGATCTCATCTTCGCCAAGCGCTTCTGCAAGTGGTTCCCCCGCCTGTTGTTTAGCATGCAAACGAGCGTACAAATGACCTTTTTTATTCGCTTGTCCTTGCTCTAGATGACGAAAGGTCTCTTCGAGCGAAAAGCCAGCATCGATAAACGATCCTACTTCGATCGTGAATAAATAGCTGTAGTAGAGACGAATCAAACGCTGTAACGGTTTCAGTCGTAAAATACGGTTTAATGGAAAGAAGCGAAAGAAGAGGTAACCGGAGGTTAACAAAATAACGGGAATACTTGCGAGCATATATTTCGCAGAGGGGTGAAGAAGAAGATGAAGAAATGAGGGGAGAGTTTTCGGGTCCGACATCTCGAGGAGAGATGGAAATACGTAGAGGGCGTAAAAGAAGAACAGCAGGAATAGACTGGTCGCTAGAACAAGCGGATATCGGATCATCTTCCAAAACTTCGATCGCATTTCTGTTTCGAGGTCGAGCAGTTTCACGATTTGGCGAAGAACAAGCAACGGTCGCTCTGTCCTTTCTCCAACAAAAAGAAGTCGTTTTAAGGTATTCGTTAACGCAAGCGGTTCAAGGGATGCTGCAAAGGAGTCTCCTTTTTCAAGACGTTGCTCCATTTCTCCGACCACTTCCGAGAACGGATGACGCTCGAATCGTTTTAAAATGAGTAGCGTCTCTTTCGCGGAAATTCCTTTTGATAACAAGCGATGATATCGTTTTAAGAACCGACTTTGATCGCGGCTTGTAAGTTTCTGACGGTACAGCGGACATCCTCTCCTTTTCTCTCGAGATGAATGATGCGTTGACAGACAGCTAGCTCTGACTCTTCGATACCTAAACTGCGCAATCGTAATCGCGCTTCATCAATACTTCCAGCGTGTAGCGTAAACAACACGACGTGACCACTAAGGGCGGCATTCATCGTCAAACGTGCTGCCTCCCTTGTCCGCACCTCACCAAAAGCAATCCAATCTGGATCCGCTCGCAGTATTTCCTCAAAACATCGTGTAGCAGTGAAGCCTGCTTTTTCATTTAGTTCCAGTTGTAAGACGTTTGGTACCGTACATTCCACCGGATCTTCAATCGAGATGATTCGTTTTTCTTCCATTGTACTCATCAAGGAATATAACATCGTCGTCTTTCCTGCACCTGTCGATCCGGAAATGACGATACACCCATGTCGTTGTTCAGCTAACCATGCGAAGTCCAATTGATCATGTAACGTTTGTAAAGCCGTTTCTCGAGAGACCGTCGAACGATAAAAACGCCACGACATCGCATCCCCTTGTCGACTCGGTAACAACGAGACACGCATTCCCTTTTTCCCATGTGGATACAAGCCACTTTGCGGAATTCGTTCATTTTGTTCCTTTAAGTTCGCCTCATAGCGAATATGGCTGACAAGCGTCCGGTAACGTGTCAGTTCTACGTCATCTTGTTCACACAGCCCATCGCTCGTTCGACAAACGATTCGGACGCGAGTCTCGTTCGGAACGAAATGAACATCTGTTGCACCGAGTGCTTCGAATCGTTCCATGAGTTGTGTCGTCCATTCCTTCATTTCTACTCACCTCCCTACAGCAAACAATACACAAAAAAAAGAAGCCGACCAAACCGGCTTCTTTACGATACGTGTGCAATTGTCCGATGTTTACGCTTCGCTAATGTCTCAAGACCCGGTTTATCATACCCGATAACGAGTTGTTTTCCATCAGTGATGATTGGGCGGCGTAACAACTTCGGGTTGTCACTCATGAGGCGTAATAACTCACTGAGTTTCATGTCTTCAATATCAATGCCGAGATCTTTGAAGGCTTGACTGCGTGTTGCGAGCAAACTTTCAATCCCGTCTGTCGATAATTTTAACAGTTCCATGAGTTCATCAACTGTTGGAGCATTTCTGAACAGATGACGTTCCTCTACATCAACATGTTCCTCTTTTAACCATGATTTCGTTTTACGACATGATGTACAGCTTGGATATGTGAAAAAGACTAACTCATTCGCCATTTTTGCTCCTCCTCTCAAAGTGTGGGGTTTCATTACAGTTACTATAGCACGACATTTTGACTTTGTACACCTTTTGTACAACTATTGTACAACTTTTTTTGAAACTTCATCTTTTGTTCACAGTTATTCCTTAACAATCACTAGAACAGGATAGACGAATGATTGTTTGCTTGGTAAAATAAGTACGTATATTGACTATCTGTCGGATTTAGGGGGTTATAGGAATGGGGAGAATGTACCGCGTACTCGGTTTCTGGACTGGTATCATCGCAGTCATGGCATTTATCGGCGCATTGGGTGGCGATGCAAGCTCAAGTGAGCATACGGATTCATTTTTAGTCATGGGCTTTGTCTTCTTGGCACAAACTGTCTTTTTTGCAGCGCTTGGTTACTTGCGTTTAACTGAAAAAACGTATGTCTATATCTTTGGAGCTTACTTAACTGTATTTTTCATCGTCTTTACGTACTGGTCGAACTTCCAGATGTAATGAAAAAAACTCGTCATCCTCTCGGATGGCGAGTTTTTTTGCTTATAGAAACGGATTGTTTTTCATCTCTTGTCGGATCGTCGTATTTGGACCGTGACCCGGATAGACTGTCGTGTCTGCTGGTAGTTCCGCAATGAGTCGATCAAGCGAACGCATCAATACGTCTTGATTCCCACCATAAAGATCCGTTCGCCCGACGCCTTGTTGGAAGAGGAGATCCCCACCGAATGCGATTCGTTCTCCCTTGAAATAGAACGTCACACTTCCTGGTGAGTGTCCTGGCGTCTCAAGTACATGCATTGAAAAGTTACCGATTGCCAATTGTCCTGGTTGTAACAGATGATCGGCTGGCTTCATGCGCATCGGCGGCATGCCGAATTTTGCCGAACCATTCCATTCTGGATTACCAAGCCAGCCTGCCTCTTCCGCATGAACGTAGACAGGAGCTTCCGTGAAGCGTCGTAACATATCCACACCACCAATGTGGTCAAAGTGAGCATGGGTCAAAAGGATTCCTTTTAAGGTTGCTCCTCGACTTTCAATTTCATCGAAAAAACGCATATCTTCTGTTCCTGGATCAATGACGAGACACTCCTTGTCCTTAAATAACAAGTAGCCATTCTCAGATGCCATACCGGAAGTGATCATGACGATTTCCATTCTATAAAACCCCTTTTCAATAGACTCTTCCCCTACTATACACGAAATTGTCGAAAGTTCCTGCAACGCCCTCTCGACTTTATCCCGAGAGTCGGATAAACTAAAAAGTGAGATTTAAGTGAAATCTTCGTGAAATTCATAACGTGATTGTTTAAGGGGGAGTACGTCATGCATTTGGATCAACCAATCGGTTGGCTTTTCTTCTTCGTCGCACTCGTCGGTGTTTGGGCCGTCGTTCGTTCACTTAAGAAACGCCAAATGTTTCCACTCGTATTCGCAGCCCTAACTGTCGTCTTATTCGGCTGGTTTGGGATTGCGACATTGATTTACGGCGGTATTCCATCGTAATCAGAGTACGCTAAAAAGAGAGGTGCCTCGAGCATCTCTCTTTTTTGTTATTTTATAAAAAGAGTAGACCTACTAGAACGTAGACCTACTCTCAGTATTATCTTACTTATTTTGAAGTTTGAAGGAAACGTAGCAAGTCGCCATAGATGACTTTATCTGAGAGTCCTAATTCTTTCTCAGATTGTTTCGTAGATTGTTTACACATTTCCGCTTGTTCCCCGTCCTTCACTTCTTCTCCTGTCTTACGGTCATAACATGTTTCTTGCGTGTAGACCGTCTTATCTGTTACGACAGAACCGTCACGGAACAACGCATAGTCTTTATGTTGTTTTGAGAAGAGATCGGTACCGAACAAGATCTCATTCTTGAAATCATGACCTAACAGGTGAAGCAATGTTGGTTTAATATCGATTTGACTCGCAACATTTTCGTGTTTGACACCCTTCGTTTGACCTGGTAAATGAATGACAAACGGTACACGTTGCAGTTGCGCAACATCATACGGAGTCAACTCATCTTTGTTCATGAGTTCTGCCATCGCAGCATTATGGTTTGTTGAAATACCGTAATGGTCACCGTATACCATGAAGATCGTATCATCCCACGTACCATCTTTTTTTAGACCTTCGATGAACTTACCGAGTGCCATATCTTGATACGCTAGCGCCTGAACGTAGTGGTTCAGTGTCGTAGAACTCGTTTCAAGCGGTGGTACGAGTTCATCTTCTGGTTTTGGCATCTCGAATGGATAGTGGTTCGTTAACGTAATGAATTTCGAATAAAACGGACGTGGTAAATCTTTTAACATCGGAAGTGACTGTTCAAAGAACTTGTCATCGAGTAAGCCCCACTCCGTCAAATCTGCTGGATCCCCTAAATCATAATCCGTCTCCGAGAAGAAACGATCTACGCCGAAACTGTTGTAGACGATGTCCCGGTTCCAGAATGACTTGTTATTCGCATGGAAAACAGCTGAGTAATAGCCATCTTCTTTCAACATCTCAGGTGTTGCACGGAATTCGTTCTCTCCGTTCGTAAAGAATGCAGATCCACGACCAAGTGGATAGATCGAATTCTCAAGAATGAACTCAGCATCTGACGTTTTCCCTTGTCCTGTGTTGTGATAGAAGTTATCCCATGAATGGGATTCCTTGATCAATTTATTCAAGTTCGGTGTAATTTCTTGACCGTTTGGTGCTTTTAAACCAACGGCAAATGATTGAGCTGACTCAAACGAGATGACGATGACGTTCTTACCTTTATACTTGCCGAACATCGCCGGATTGGCTGCAGCATGCTTCGAATCGATGAAGTTTTGGACTTCTGATAACTCAGAGCTATCCGCAAGTGCTTTTTGCGCAGATGTCTTCGACTGGATGAGTGCGTCATACATATGGAAGTTAAATGTTCCGATGTTCTTAACGAGTAATTCCCGGTCAAAGGCACGTGTCAGTAATTCTGGACGTTCTGTCTCAGCAAGCGTCAAGTTTCCAAGGAAGACGACGACTGCTGCGACGAATGCAAGAATTGCGCGCCCACGTGACGCGACGTTTTTGGACATATCCATTTTCCGTAAGAAAAATGGTAAGATGATCAAATCGCCGACGATCAGTAAATCAGCCCAACTTAAAAGCGATGCGAGTGAAGCGGAAACCGTCTCTGCATTCGAAGTTTGGAACAATACTGGCAACGTCAAGTAATCATTAAAGAAGCGGAAAAAAATGATGTCCGCATATAAAATGATGGTTGCGACGAACAGTGTACCGTAGATGAACCATTTTTGGACATTTCCTCGGAAGAAGAAGCTAAATCCAAACATGAAGAGCGCTGAACTAATTGGATTAATTAGTAGAATGAATGCTTGCGCGGAATTCGTTACGGGAACGTTGAAGAAAAGTGTATACGCTAAATACGTTTTTAACCAAATCAATAAGGTCGCAATCCAAAAAAGCTTATGCTCTTTATAAGTACTGCGAACGCCTTGACCCATCTTTAGGCGCATTCGCGACCAGATGTTTGCGTCTTGCTGCATAAAAACCTGCCTCCTAATTTACATGTGCCTTCTGCTTTCAGTTCACACAACTTACATCATAATGTACATATACCCATATCACGTGAAAATTTTACGCTTAGTTTTACAAAAATGCAACCGGAATCCGGAAGATACTTAACAATCACACAATTACTATACGTTTGTAAACAAAAAAAAGATTCGCCGGAGCGAACCTTTCATTGAAATTGAATATTATCATTTTTTCAAGAACATTTGCTTAGCAAGCCATGCACACCCGATGACTCCAGCATCGTTTCCGAGTTCAGCAATCTTGAACGTCGTTGATCCAAAGACACGGGGTAACGCAAACCGTTCAAATTGCTGACGTAGTGGTGCAAGCAGTGTTTCACCTGCTTTCGAGACACCACCACCGATGACGATGATTTCCGGATTGATACTATTTGCTAGATTTGAAATCGCAAGTCCGAGGTGGAACGTCACTTCCTCTACAACATCCGTTGCGATACGATCGCCTTTCTCATACGCTTCAAATACATCTTTCGCCGTCACTGCTTTAATGTCATTCAGTAGCGATTCTTGTCCTTTACGTTTCTCAAGACCAAGACGGGCGATACCCGTTGCTGAAGCAATCGTCTCAAGGCATCCTTTACGTCCACATCCACACATGACGCCACCTTCAGGCAACATCGTGATATGACCGATTTCTCCTGCCATTCCGACCGTACCGTGAACGATTTGTCCGTTCGTGATCAGACCACCACCGACACCCGTACCAAGTGTGACCGCGAGTAATTCTGTTGCGCCACTACCGGCACCTTTCCACATCTCACCGATCGCTGCTGCGTTCGCATCATTTTCAAGTACTGCCGGTAAACCTGTCAACCGTTCGAATTCACCAACGAGTTCAAAATTATGCCACCCGATGTTGACTGCCTTTTCAACGACACCCGTATTAAAGTCGATGAATCCTGGCGCACCAATACCTGCTCCGACAAAATCCTCTGGTCGTTTTTTGCTTTCTTGACACTTCTCAAAAAATGATTTTGCAATATCTCCTGGAATTTGTGCACCATCATTCAGGATCACCGTCTCAATTTCCCATTTTTCTACGATGATGCCTTGCAAATCCAAAATTGCCATCTTCACTGTCGTTCCACCGATATCAATGCCGAGTAACCATTTCATTGCTCTGTCTCCCCTATGTTCATATAATGTCTACTTGTTCATTTTAACGGACACACTCGCATTGCGCAAAGGGTTGCGCAACCTTAAACATTATCGGATTGTGAACGTTTTAATTCATGTCGTAAGATGAGTTTTGCTGAATCATACTGACGTTGCTCCAAAACGCCTGCTTCTTGCAATTCATCAAGTTCGAGCATCATCATCGCAATATCTGATGCTCGATCTCCTAGATAGATGAATGTTCCATACGTCTTAAGTAACTGTTGTACATCATACAGCGTCTTCATCGACCATCGGCTCCTTTACATACGCATGTAGCAAATCATAGGTCGCTTGTAATGACGTCTCATGTGTTCGTTCGTAAGAATGGCTCGATTCAATCCCCGGACCAAATAGTCCGTGTCGAACATCATGTCCCGCACGCACTGCTGCCGAAGCGTCCGAGCTATAGAACGGATAAATATCAACTTTATATGGGATACTATTGCGTTGTGCTAGACGTGTTAGCTGATGACGTAACGCTAAGTCATACGGACCGGAACCATCTTTTGCACAAATCGAGACCGTGAATTCGTCAGAGTGCTGACCATCTCCTAACGCACCCATGTCGACCGCGATATATTCTGCGACTTCTTCCGTGAATCCAGCATTTCCACCGAACCCAACCTCTTCGTAATTTGAAATCAGGATCTGGACCGTGTGTGGCAGGTCGATGGTTTTCCATTCTTTAATCAATTCAAGCAACAAAGCAACCGATGCTTTATCATCGAGATGGCGCGATTTCACAAACCCAGTTTCCGTATAGAGGAAACGCGGATCAAACGTCACGACGTCTCCTACTTCAATCCCCGCGACGCGCGTCTCTTCGGCTGTCGTCGAACGAATATCAAGTCGGACTTCAATATTATCAGCGGACCGTTCCGTTTTGTTCGTCTCGCGTGACGTATGGACACTCGAATGATGGAAAACAATCGTACCGGAAATTGTTTGACCGTCCATCTTATGCACGAGACAGTTCTCTCCTTCGATCGCTGTCCAAGCATAGCCCCCTAATTGTGATAAACTGAGTCGTCCCGTTGGTAAAATCTCTTTTACCATTGCCCCTAATGTATCGACGTGTGCCGTCAGTAACCGCGTGCGAGTTGAAGCACCAGGCAAAGTCGCTAAGATGGCTCCTTTCTCGAGTTTTCGATACGTGATGCCTTCTGCCATCAATCGCTTTTCTACGTATGTAATCGCTTCTTTCGTCGAACCTGTCGGACTTGGAATCGAGACCAGCTCTTCAATCGTACGTATGACTTCTTTCATGTTCATTCGCTCCCTTTCAATCGGACTACAACGTGCTATCCGCTTTGTTTTCATGATAACAAATATTCATTCTTTGTCGGTACTGATATCCTACATCCACTACGCGAAAAAGCTGTAGCGCTTTTTTGCTACAGCTTTTTGTCCACACCATATAATGAACTTAGACGTATTTTTTCATCCAAATATCATCGCGGTATGTGCCATCTTCTAATTTTACGGAGTCTGGATCTTCGGCATATACTTCAAAGCCGAGCGATTCGTAAAGACTTTGCGCTGCTTCATTTCCTGATAATACGGCAAGAATGACTTGCTCAACGTCTGGTAACTTCTTCGCCTCGTCGATCAAGGCCTCCATTAGAGCACGACCGGTCCCTCCACGATATGCAGGCGAAACATATACTCCGGAAATCATCGCTTTGTGCGATTCACGTGACAGTTCATATGGCTTGACCTGACCAAACCCAAACAATACATCGCCGTCGAACATACCGAGCCAAATCTCATCGGAGTCGGGTTCTCCTTCTAGACCTTCTCGTACTTCGCGGATCGGGGTTTGCTGTTCATCGTCAAACGAATGACCGAACGCATCTGGATGATTCTTTAATCCCTCAAGGCGTAGATTCCAGTATTGTTCTGCATCCTCTTTAGTTAATTTTCGAAAAGTATACATGACTGTCGATTCTCTCCTTTTTTGGGTTTCATGACGTACAAATAATAACGGAAAAACGCTTCTATCTCTTACTTAACCCTTTTCTAGTAAAATAAAACCTAGATTTTTTTCTCTTTTAATTTCACTTAAATACAGTAGTGATGTTTGCCTCTTTTTTTCTCATAACAAAAACTCAAAGGTGGACACTAAGATACAGGATCACCATTTGAGTTTTTAAGCTCTCTATTTATGAGGTTTTCGTCATGCTTTGCGCCGTTAATCTTGCAAGACAGGTTCGAGTGTCTGACGCAATACATCAGCAGAATGATGAAACTTCTTCATTTCTTCTTCCGTCAACGCGACTTCAATGATTTCCCGCACACCTTGACGATTGATGATCGCCGGTACTCCGATGTGAATGCCGGAAATCCCGTACTGCCCATCTACATACGCCCCGACCGTCAACAAACAGTTCTCGTTCCCAAGGATGGCACGCACGATTCGAACAAGTCCAAGTCCAATCGCATAATAAGTTGCTCCTTTACGTTCGATAATATGGTAGGCAGCATCCCGAACGTTGATATAGATTTGATCAAGGTCTGCTTGAGAATAACGATCGTCCTCAGCAAGTAGTTCATCAATTGTTTTTCCATAAATACGGCTATTACTCCAGGCAGCGAATTCCGTATCTCCATGTTCTCCAAGAATGTAGGCATGGGCATTGCGAGAATCGATGTGAAAGTATTCTCCAAGCATTTGACGCAGACGTGCTGTATCGAGCACCGTTCCTGATCCAAATACGCGTGATTTTGGAAGACCGGAATATTTCCAAGCCAGATGTGCCATGATATCAACCGGATTGGAAGCCACGACGATGAGACCATCAAAACCAGAATCCATAATCTGACGAATCATTTCTTTCATGATCAATGCATTCTTTGCGACGAGATCGAGTCTCGTCTCTCCTGGTTTTTGAGGAGCTCCCGCCGTGATGACGACGACCTCAGCCTCTCGGCAGTCCATATAATCTCCAGCCCAGATCCGCATCGGTGAAGAACTAAACGGGGTTCCGTGGTTCAAGTCCATCGCTTCACCTTCTGCTTTTGCTTTATTGACGTCAATGATGACAAGTTCCTCACAAAGTCCGGCTGTTGACATCTGATAAGCAAAGCTTGAACCGACCGCACCTGCTCCGATTAACGCCACCCGTGTTACTTTCGCATGTAATTCCATCTCGTTATGTCCACCCTTTCATTCGTTCTAAGAGTTTGTTAACTATCTCACAAATAAATTGTAACATCTTTCACATTCTTTGTAATATGTGAAATTAATCACATTTGTCCATTTTGTGTCATCGATATCCTAACATAAGGAATTACCCTGTCATACTTTGCACTTACCAGAATCGGACGATGATAAACCCGATTCCACTCGCTAGACCACTCGTCATGACGTTTACCGCATCATTTCCAAGAAACCAAATACCCGATACGTAAGCTGTCGGTTGTCCATGATGCTCTCGTTTTTCCGTACGTTCCCCGCAAACTGAACATTCATACACGCGTTGCCACATTGCTCCAAATAGTGTATCGAGCAGACTTCCAAGGACACCGATACCTGTCACAAGTAAGGCCTCTGTCAAAGAAAGAGAGAAGATCCACTGCGCTGCTAAAGCGATGAACGCAGCTCCAGCAATTGTTCCTAACGTTCCGATTAACGACATCGCTCCGCTCGTTCCTGCTGGTACCCGTCGTAATGTTTTCAAAGACCATGGATCACGTCTTGAGAGTGGACCGATTTCCGAAGCCCATGTATCGGCATTCGATGCCGCGATGACGAATAGGAATAACAAGAGATATGCAAAATTCATCGTCATGGCGTAGGCTATAGCAGCGACGAACGCTACTCCTCCATTCGCAAGTACTTGCCATCCGTCACGTGCACCCTCTTTTTCGACGATCGCGTCCACGGATTTTTTTCTAGAACGCCCAATTTTCGATAAAAGACTCGAGCTGCCAAAGAAGAGTAAGAGCACCACTAAACCTTTCAAGCCGAATCCAAATGAGACACCACTGCCGACGAGCATTGTCAAGACAGCCCCGCTTGTCGTCAACAAGCGAAAATATCGTCCAGTCCAGGCGAGAATGAGACAAAATAAAATCGTAACACTTAACATCGGATAACCTCTTGGTCCGTGACGATGAGATCAACTGGGATATCGAAGTCTTCCACTTCAAAATCTGGAAAGAGCTGTTCTGAAAAGGCGATGGATACTTTACAACCTGTGTATGTCACGAGTGCACGATCATAATAACCGCCTCCCCACCCTAAGCGATAGCCATCCCGTCGATAGGCGCGTCCCGGAACGAGACAAAATCCCGCTTGATCAAGTGTAGTGCGACGAGCTGAATCCATTGGTTCTGCGATCCCCATCTGATTATGCTGCAATTGATCTTCTGGTCTGTATTCATAAAAGACCATCTCTTCTCCGACTACTTTCGGTATCAAGACCGTCTTGTCCTCTTGCCACGCTTGTTTAATCAATATGCTTGTATCACATTCATTTCGAAATGCTAACGTGATTGCGACACAAGTCGCTTGTTGCCATTCAGGCAATAACAAAACATGTTCGTGTATTAACCGTTCCTTTTCAGCACGGTTCTCCATCACATCTAATCTTTCTTTGATCAGACGGCGTACTTCTTGTTTGTTCATAACTGTCTTCCTTTCCACAAAAAAAGCCATCACACGAAGTGACGGCTTCCATCTCAATTATTTCACTTCACGGTGAAGTGTGTGTTTACGGAGACGTGGGTTGTATTTCTTCAACTCAAGACGCTCTGGGTTGTTACGCTTGTTCTTTTTAGTGATATAAGTACGGTCACCAGTTTCAGTGCAAGCTAATGTGATTTTAACGCGCATGGAATTCCCTCCTATCTAGCTCTCGATGTATCAAGTGATTTTGCTTTACATAAGGTTAAGCATACTCAAGTATCGTACCAAGAAAGGAAAGGAATTGCAACTGTTCATCCGTTCTTTTTCGGATTCGTCACGTGTTGATATGGTTTTTCAAGGTTCTCTTCAAAACGAAGGGGTTTCTTTTCAACGTGATACTCCTGTTCCACCCCGTTGCGTGACTCTTCCCGTTCTAGATAAACGACAGCCGATTGACGCAATGCGTCTCCTTCAAGTCGTTTTAACGCAACGACCAGACCACCTGAACGATCCGGAGAACGCTCACTCTCGACATCATAAACATTACTGACGAGTGGCAACTCTTTCATCTTGGCGATTGCCTGGGCAGCTGACGCTGTTTCCATATTGAAGTTATGGACGACTTGGAAGTCAACGATCTTCGCCAAGGCTTGCGCCTGACGCAAGAAGGCTAGATTTAACGCAGCCAGTTGATTGTATGTTTGAACGAGCGGTAGACCTGTCACTTGTACCCCGTATACATGCACACCCTCCTCGAATCGATACGCTTCAGGATGTTCCGTTACGACGTAGACGTTCTCTCCCGCTGCCGCTAGTCGTCTAGCTACATCACGAACTGGACGGTGAGATTGTTCGTAATCCCGAGTGAACATTAGAATACCATCCTTGTTCAAAGCAGCATCGCGTTTGACCGCAACATAATAGTCATGAGCCGTTAAGAAAACATCTGGTTCAATGTCTTCATCTTGCAAGAACGGATATTGTTGATAACGCCCTTCCAACCAGTCCATCGTTAATTCTTGTGCATCGAGACGACGTTCGGTTTCTTCAAAACGTAAGATATGTTCACGGAACCGGTTCGCAGCGTACTGTGCTGTCGTCTGTCCGTCTAAAATGAACGGCCAGTCACTTGAGACAGCAAGTAGATATTCTCGAATGAGCTGGCGTTTCGCCTTGACAGTCAATGCATCTTGATGACGATTTCGCGCAACGATTCCTGCTAGTCTCTTTTCGAGCTGGTGGAGATGGCGAATCATCCAGTCGTTGCGCTCGTTGATCCAGACTTCCGCATAGCCTTTTCGTCCCCACGTTCCCATCGCGACATGTGCCGTATCGATGTCTTGGAAGTGACGTTCGAGGAACATAGCTGGTGAAATCGACTCAATCGCCTGATCCTCTAGACGTTCCATCGCTTTACCAAGGAAATCAGGTCCTTCGAACCACCAGTGACCAAACAATTCAGCATCAAATGGTGCTGTGACGAGAAATGGCGGGAAGTCTTGTCCTTGATATGCATCTAAATGTTCACCAAGTGCTTGAGCAAAATCTGCTGCATGCTCACTTGTTCGTTGCCATGCCCAGTCACGTACGTAATAGTCTTTTTGATCCGTCTCACCTGTTACACGATGCAATTTCAACCCGGTATCATAACGTAAGCCTTCCGGATGCATGAACTCAGCAATTTGATCCCATTCCCGATCATACGCGAGATCCCGATAAAACTCACGATAATCAGGATGTCCCGGATACCCGATGACAGAACTCCAGATTTTTCCGGAAATGATTTGATCACGCGGGAAGAGTGCTACGCCGTGTGGAGAATAGACGGGTGCTCCGATTCCGTGTTTTGGTGCTGGATCGGCGTTTAAAATCGAATGTTCATCGACGAACGTATAGCGAATGCCTTCCTCATATAAAATCCGATCAAGTCCTGGCGTATAGGCACATTCCGGCATCCAAAGACCTGATGGACGGAATCCATAATGGCGTTCAAAACAGTTCAAGCCTGTCTGAATTTCAGAGCGCGCCGCTTGTTCAGACAACATGTGAGGACTGAACCCGTGTGTCGCCGTACAGGTAATCAAATCAAGATAGCCTTGCTCTTTGTAATGGCGGAATGCCCGGTTCAAATCTTTTTCCCAGTGAAGGAACGTATTCAATAAATCTTGATAGCGGTCTTGATAGAATAAAAGAGCATCTCCTTCCTTTTGGTCAAGCTCTCGCTCCAGTTCCTGACGAATCAAACGTAATGTGTCCTCGATATGCTCGATGTAGCGGTCTTGAATCAGTGGATCGGCAAGCATCTCGATGACCGGCGGTGAAATACTGACTGTCCAACCGAGCGGACGTGATAAGCGGTCGACTTCCCACAATAATGGAATGTAGGTTTCTGAAATCGCTTCATACATCCACCGTTCCTCGAGACGATGCGCCTCTTCATGACGGATATATGGTAAGTGTGCATGTAAGACGAGTGAAAAATATCCTTTTCGCATAGCTTCTCTTCCTTTCCTCTCTCTAATTCCATTATCGGACGCGATCGAAATAAGAATACGGGCGTAATACCTCGACCCATTCCGGCTGTTCGACCTCACCGTATTGCCAATGATGCACGACTTCGGCGAAGCGTCCGTCTGTGACTGGTTCGTCACGTGGTGTCTCGACTGGTTTCGAACGTAGTACTGGAACGAAATCTCCATCAATCGTTTGAATGCCCCATTCAATGATGTATGTAGTATTCGGGGCAACTGGTCGAACGAACCAAGCATTCGTCATCTCAGGCAGTTCGAACTGATACGTACGATTCGCTTGTCCTTGTTCGTAATCGACGAGTGTGACGTCAATGATGCGTAACTCTTTACGGAACGAATCAAATGTCGTGTGATAATGCGTTTCTAACAACTGTTTCGACAGTTCAGACAATTCCCAGTAGACATATAACGCAGTCGGTGACTGAACGATTGCATGGAGAATATCATCTTCATAATGCGTCGCCATTCCAAACGCATCACGTTCGAGTGATGGCATCACTTGCACAGACGGTACGACATCTAATACCGGTGCAGTCGACTTTTTGGTCTGTTTGACAGTTTTTGATTTTACTTTCGGTGCTTCTACAGTTGGTTGATTTGTCAATGATTTACGATATTTGGTCCAAGCATATTTAATTTTTCCTTCAGTCGTATCCAATTGAGCTGCGATTTGTTTTGTTGTCAGCCCTTGTTCTTTCATTTTAATGATTTGCTCAAGCATTCCCAATCACCTCTCTGTCATTATTCACTTCTTTCCTATTCTACAAACGTGTTTCGAATCCCTTTACAAAAAAAGTAGGCAGAGGAAATTCCTCCTGCCTACTTAGTTCACCCATTTAAATCATAATGTTTTCCTTTTTCGAGATAGATCAGATGTTCCCCGACGTTCGTCAAGTGGTCACCCATTCGCTCGATATATCGGCAAATGTTCGTGAATTGCATGACTTCATCGACAACGATCGGTTGCAAGGACATATGACGCATATACTGACGGAGCGCCTTGTATGTCGTCTCATCGATGACATTGTCGAGATCAGACAGTGCTTTTGCTTTTTCGACATCTCCATCACGATATGCAACGATTGCGGTTTCCGTCATATCGAGTAATGTCTCAAACGCTTCCTTCAACAAGGAGATATCGATGACGTATGGAAATGTTTCGACACGAAGGACTGCTTTTGAAATATTTCCTGCATAATCCGCAATCCGCTCGAGATCCGATGAAATCTTCATCGCTGTGATGATCCGTCGTAAATCCGTCGCAACTGGTTGTTGCTTCGCGATTAAGAGGATCGCATCATCGTTGATTTCGAGTTCAAGATCATCGAGTTCATTGTCGTTCGCAATGACACCACGTGCGATATCTTGATCATATTTTTCGAGCGCCTCTGCTGTCGTTGCGATTTGTTGCATCGTTTTTCGTGCTAGTAAAAAGACTTTTTGATCGAGTATTGCAAGGTTTTCTCCAAAAATTGTACGGTTCGCTGCCATTCGTCTCGTCTCCCCTTCTTATCCGAATCGTCCTGAAATGTAATCTTCCGTCCGTTTGTCGGTCGGATTTCCAAAGATCCGGTCTGTTTGATCGAACTCGACGACTTCACCATTCAAGAAGAATGCTGTTTTGTCAGATACACGTGCAGCTTGCTGCATGTTGTGCGTGACGATGATAATTGAGTAGTCCGATTTCAACTCTTGGACGAGTTCTTCTACTTTTAATGTAGAAATCGGGTCCAGTGCCGATGTCGGCTCATCCATCAAAATGACATCCGGCTCGATCGCGAGGCAACGCGCGATACAGAGACGTTGTTGTTGACCACCCGAAAGACCGTAGGCATTTTCATTTAAGCGATCTTTGACTTCATCCCAAATCGCTGCTCGGCGTAAACTACGTTCCACGATCTCATCAAGGATTTTTTTGTTTTTAACGCCATGGACACGTGGACCATATGCGATGTTATCGTAAATTGATTTTGGGAATGGATTCGGTTGCTGAAAGACCATTCCGACAGACGTCCGTAATTCTTCAACACCATACTCTTTTTCAAAGATATTACGTCCGTGATATTCAATGACACCATTCGTCCGCACGATCGGAACGAGTTCGACCATCCGGTTCAATGTTTTGATGAATGTCGATTTACCGCATCCTGACGGTCCAATAATTGCCGTAACTTCATTTTTTTTGATATCAAGATTGACATCTTTAAGCGCGTGATCGTCACCGTACCATAAATTTAAATTTTTAACGTTATAGACGCTCTCGCGTGCTACTACTGGTTGGTTCATACGCTCTGCCCCTTCTGTGACGACTGATTTCGTATTCAGCTTCGTATCCATCATCTGTCTTCCTCCTTAAAAGAAATCCCTTCTATCTCGTTCGATTAATAGCGTTTAGAAAATCGGTTCCGAATCCAGATCGCAAGCGAGTTCATCGTCAAGAGAATGACCATCAAGATGATGATTCCTGCTGCTGCAAGACCTTGGAAGTCCGCTTGTGGACGACTTGTCCAGTTATAGATTTGAATCGGTAATGCCGTGAACTCTGAAAAGATCCCTTCTGGCGCACGGGCGATGAAAATGGCAGCTCCGACCATGATCAACGGTGCTGTCTCACCGATCGCTCGGGATACAGCTAAGATGATTCCTGTAATGACTCCCGGAAGTGATGCCGGAAGAACGACTTTGAACGTCGTTTGCCATTTCGATGCACCGAGTGCGAGTGATGCATGGCGCATCGCTTGTGGCACGGCGCGAATTGCTTCTTGAGAAGAAACGATGACGACCGGAAGACTCATCAATGCGAGTGTCAAAGCTCCAGCAATCAACGTCGAACCGAAGCCCATATTACGGACGAAGAACGTTAATCCGAGTAAACCAAAGACGATCGACGGAACACCTGCGAGGTTCGAGATATTGACCTCGATGAACGATGTCATCCGACTCTTTTTTGCATATTCTTCTAAATAAATTGCTGCTCCAACACCAATGATGAAAATCATCGGGATGATCAGGAGCATCAAGAAGATCGATCCCATTAACGCTGGATAGATTCCGGCACGTTCCGCACGACGAGATGGTGCGTTTTGTAGAAATTCAAGTGATAACCACGAAGCACCGTCACGGATGACGCCGAATAGGAGAATACCTAAGACGACGAGACCGAAAAACAGACCGACGAGGAAAATGACTTTCGTTACATTGTTGACGACGAGGCGTTGGCTAATGGATTTCTTAACTGCGACCGGGTCGATGAATTTTTTTGTGACAGGTTGCTTTTCTGGTAAGGCCATCTTAATACTCCTCTCTGAAGCGGCGTGTGATCCAGTTCGCGAGTAAGTTCATCAATAACGTAAAGACGAACAAGAGCGTACCAACCGCATAGATACTGTAATATTCAACTGTTCCAAATCCAGCATCGCCTAAAGCGACCTGAACGATATACGCAGTCATCGTCTGGACCGGCTCGAGTGGATTAACAGCAGCTGTCGGATTCGAACCACCAGCGATCGTCACGATCATCGTCTCACCAATTGCCCGAGACATTCCGAGTACGATTGAAGCAATGATTCCGGACAAGGCAGCGGGAACAACGACTTTTAATGCGACTTCAAGACGTGTCGAACCAAGAGCAAGCGCACCGTCACGAATTTTTTTAGGAACAGAGCTCATCGCATCCTCAGAAATCGAGGCGATCATTGGAATGATCATGATACCGACGACGATCCCCGGACTGAGCGCATTGTAGATTTGAATGCCTGGAATTAATTTAACGAGTAGTGGTGTGACGAACGTCAACGCGAAGAATCCGAAAACGATCGTCGGAACACCAGCTAAGACTTCTAAAATCGGTTTTAAGATACGGCGTGCACGGTCTGACGCATACTCACTTAAATAAATCGCAGACGTGAGGCCGATCGGCACGGCAACTAGCATCGCAATCACGGTAATCTCAAGTGTACCGACGACAAGCGGCCAAATCCCATACTCTGGTTGAGAGTTCAGTGGATACCAGCTCGTACTGCCGAAAAATTCCTTGAACGGAACGACTTCAAAGAAATGCTCGGTTTCAATGACTAACGTGAGAATGATGCCGATGGTCGTAACGACCGAGACGAACGCACACAGAAATAAAACGATCGGCATGATGCGTTCCATGACGTTTTTCACACTGAATTTTTGCTGTCGGTTCTGTTGAATCAGCTCGCGAACCGATTTATTGGGTGTTGAATTCATCCTTCTTCGCTCCCTACTCCTTCTTGACATGAGAACGGGACCCAACCGGTACAGACTTCCCCGGTTGGGCCATCCTCATGACTCGATGATTATTTCATTGCATCTTCGATTGCTTTTGTGTTTTCATCGTAACGATCTTGTGGCATTTTGATATAACCGACTTCTTCAGCTAAATCTCCAGCGTTTTCGTTCGTGAATTTCACGAAGTCTGCCACCTGTTTTTTATCGTTCAATGATTTGTTGTTGACGTACGTGTAGATTTCACGTGACAGCGGGTAAGATAAATCCTTGATTGTTTCTGGTGTTGGATCGACAGCATCTTTTCCTTCAGCTGAAAGTGGTACTTCTTTTAACTTATCTTTATTTTCAGCGTAGTAGGCATAACCGAAGTAACCGATCGCACCTTTCGTTCCTTCAACCCCTTTGACGAGTACGTTATCGTCCTCAGACAGTTGAACGTCTTTACGCATGTCTTTCTTCTCAAGTACTTTTTCAGAGAAGAAGTCGAATGTTCCTGAGTCTTTCCCTGGGCTGAAGAACTTCAGTGGTTCAGCCGGATAAGAAGAATCAACATCTTTCCAAGTCTTAACGTTTGGGTCGAGCCAAATCTTTTCGAGTTGATCAAGCGAGAGTTCTTTTACCCATGTATTATCTTTGCTGACTGCAACAGTTAGACCATCATATGCAAGTGAAAGTTTTGTATATTCGATGTTGTTCTTTTTCGCTTCAGCTGCTTCTTCTTCTTTAATTTCACGCGATGCGTTCGAAAGATCCGTTTCACCGACGACGAAGCGTTTGAATCCGCCACCCGTACCAGAGACACCGACTGTGACATTTACGTCAGGTTGTTCCGTTGAATATTCTTCACCGACAGCTTCCATGATCGGGAAGACTGTAGAAGAACCGTCGATTGCGATTTTCCCTTTTAAATCAGATGAACTAGCAGAACCGCCTTTATCGTTACCACATGCTGCCCCCACTACTGCGATTGATGCTACCGTTGTAATGAGTGCTGTTTTTTTCATCCAAGACATGATTAATTTTCCTCCTCGAGAGTATGTCGCTGACGATGCTACGACTTTTTATCCGTTTTCCTTACAAGACTTATACTACGGATGAACTATTAAAACGAAATGAATCCAACGTAAAAGAATTGTAAAGGCGTGTTTTTTAGTGTTTACAATTCGAAATCCATTACAAAAAAAGGTCAATACAAACAAAAAAAACGAGAGTGATTGCTCACCCTCGCTTAGTTTCTAGTTAATTTGGCTTAGTCTGCCACGGTACGTCCTTTACGTTGAAGTACGCTTTGACAAGATCATGACCGATTTTCGAGTTGACAGTCTCTTGTTCCATATAAGGAAGGAACACGGCCCACGCCATCTCTGGATTGTCATACGGTGCCCAACCGACAAGATTCGAGTTCAATGAACGAACCGGTTGCCCGCTTCCGTCACGTAAGGCGATTCCGTCATCCCCATAGACGCTGACCTGTGCAGTACCTGTTTTTGCTGCAGCATCGATTCCAGTTTGTGCGATGACTTTGGCTGTACCACGCTCACCTTTTACAACACGGTGCAACCCTTCCCGGACATGATCAATATTATCTTGACTGACTTCAATCCGGTTCAGATAATTCGTTTTAAAGCTGTAATCGACTTTTTTCGTACCCTTTTCAATCGAGTTCGACGCCAATACTTCTTTTAAGAAGTGAGGCTGAACTCGATAACCACCGTTCGCAAGTGTTGAAATGTACTGCGCGACTTGAAGCGGCGTAAAGGCATCGTACTGACCAATGACTCGGTCCATCAACAACGTGACACGGTCTGGCGTCCCTTGAACACCTTTTGCTTCGTAAGGCAAATCAACACCTGTCGTCACCCCAAGACCGAACTGACTATAGTAATTCTGCATGATGGCAGCTGCTCCATCCACGCTCGCACCAGCAATCCCATTGCTCGGATATTTCGCCATCCGCATCGCAATGTTAAACATATAGACGTTCGACGAGCGCTCAAGCGCCGTTAAATCCGTAATCGGTCCCATGTTAACATATGATCCTTTTTTTGTACCTCCGATTGTGATCGGCGCATCGTTGATGACTTCGTTTTGACGAATGACACCTTCCTGTAGTCCCATCGCAACTGTCGCACCCTTGATCGTTGAACCGATTTGAAGAGACGTCAAGACATTATTAATCGCTACATCCGTGAACTTCCCAGTCGAAGGATCAAGCTTTTGACCTGACATCGCTAAAATCTCACCAGTTTGTGGATTCATGACGACGGCATATCCTTCTTTTAAATAACGACTACCCATGCCACGACCCATTTTGATCGCTTGTTGCATGATTTGATCTACTTTTTTATTGTATTCCGCATCAACGGTTAGAACGAGGTCCTTCCCGGACTCGCCTTCTTCACGTTTTGGATCACCGACCGGTTCTCCATTAAACGTTTCGTACACATCGTATGCCGGTTTCCCGCGCAGAAGATCTTCGTACTGTTGCTCAAGGAACGAAGTCCCGACACGATCATTCAAACTATATCCTTTTGCTTTGAACTCCGCTTGTTGTTCTGCCGGAATCTTCGAGTACTTTCCGAAGATGTTTCGAAGTGTTCCTTCATACGGATAAGAGCGTTCGTAAAACGGTTCAACCGATACACCTTTCAAATCTTCTAAATTTTCATCGATGATTGCCATCTCTTTTGCAGACGCACCGAGCTTGACGAGTTGTGGATCAAGCGCATAACCGACTTCCATGTTATGTTTGATCGCAATGACTTCCATCGTCTTATCATCGTAATCAATATCTTTTTTCGTGATCGCATCCAGGCGGATTTGATCTTGTTCCGCAATCGAAAGCTTACTTTGTGCTTCCGTTGAAGGATACTTCTTTTTCACTGCTGCTTGGTAACGACGATCCGACTCTTCCGTGTTCGTCGCGACCCAAAAATCCTTGATGTCACGTTCCGTGACTTTCCAGTCTTTTTTAGGCAGATCAATGATTGCTGCGAGACGCTGCGCGATTTCAATACGTTCATCTACTTTCGTCGATTGTGCGCGACGATATACAATGGAGTATTTAGAAATTGTATCGACAAGTAGACGACCATCCCGGTCATAAATCTTACCACGTGGTACTTCATACTTTGATGCAGTCATCTCCGTTTTTTGGACTTCCCGCGAAATTTTTTCACCATTGACGATTTGAACGACTCCTAGACGGAAAATCAAAATCGCAAACAATAAAAAAACGACGAAGAACATTAAATTCAGACGAAGCGGCAGATGATTACGCCGTCTTCCTCGTACGGTGATTCGTTTAGCCATGGCGTACTCCCCTATCGTTCAAAAGTCATCTTGTTTCATTATATAGAAGGAAACTTTCCATAACAACCTATCCCATGATTTTCCGCATTAAAAAAAGCGTATCGTTCACAATTGAACGATACGCTTCTTTCCATTACTTCGCGTCAGCGTAAAGCTTCGCTACGTGGTCCCAATCAACGACGTTGAAGAATGCATTGATGTAATCCGGACGACGGTTTTGATAGTTGAGATAGTATGCATGTTCCCAAACATCAAGACCAAGGATTGGCGTTTTGCCTTCCATGACTGGTGTATCTTGGTTTGGAGTCGAAACGACTGCCAATTTCCCACCGTCAACGATCAACCAAGCCCAACCAGAACCGAAACGAGTTGTTGCTGCTTTTGCGAACGCATCTTTAAATGCATCAAATGATCCGAATGCTTCGTCGATTGCTGTTGCAAGTTCCCCTGTTGGAGCAGCGCCATCGTTCTTCTTCAACAATTTCCAGAAGAATGAGTGGTTCCAGTGACCGCCACCGTTGTTACGGACTGCAGTTTGAATGTTTGCTGGGAGAGCATCCAAGTTTTGAAGAAGTTCTTCAAGTGACTTTCCTTCATGTTCTGTACCCTCAAGCGCCGTATTCACGTTCGTGACATACGTGTTGTGGTGTTTCGTGTGGTGAATCTCCATCGTACGAGCATCGATATGTGGCTCAAGCGCATCATAAGCGTAGCCGAGTTCTGGTAATTCAAATTTTGACATGTTCATGTCCCCCTTTGTGCTATTTTCGAAAACTTCAATACCCTTTAAGACTAGCAAAAGTACCTGTGTTGACGCAAGTCAAGACCCTCGGATTTACTCGACTTCTTGCGGAGCAAAAACAGAGACGCCTCCGCCCGGAACCGGGAAGACACCAAATCCTTCTTCGTCAATCACGACTGGATGATCTTGATGGTTTGTATAGTCGAACCATTCTTGACCCGCACGCTCTTCACCGACGAACATGCGTTTCTCGCACATGTCGGCGTTCGAAAGCAACACGGCACAACCTGAGTTCTCGATTTCATCGACACCAAGACGAACCCAGCCTACACAGTGCGGGTCATCAAGATAATCCTGTTGTTCTCCGTATGCTTTATGATAGCGCGTATAGAGCAGGGCATTGATCATCTCTTTTTTTCCTTCGACAGGGGTCGGTCCTTGGACGCCATAGTAATCCCCGTAAAAGACACATGGATATCCGTCCTTACGTAACAAGATCGCTGCATAGGCATGTTGCTTGAACCAGTCATCCACCCATGATTCTAGCGACTCGCCAGGCTGTGAATCGTGATTGTCGACGAACGTCACGGCATTCGTCGGATGCGACTCGACGAGCGTATCCGCAAACAATGTCGTTAAATCAAATTTTTCTCCCTGCTTGGAAGCTTCATGGAATTTATAATGAAGCGGAACATCAAACAAATCAATCGTGTAGTCGACACTGTCTAGGAAATGACGGCAATCGTCGAGATCTGACTTCCAAAACTCGCCGACCATGTAAAAATCGCCTTCGCTGCTTTCCATCATCGATTTCGCGAATTCACGGACAAATTCATAGTTGATATGCTTGATTGCATCAAGACGGAAGCCTTGGCAATCGATCGTGTCCTTGAACCAGTGTCCCCAACGGATCATTTCTTCCCGTACCGTCGGATGATTGTAGTCGATGTTTGCAAACATGAGGTAATCATAATTGCCGAACTCATCATCTACTTGGTTGTTCCAATCTTTATTATTTCCGGAAATCTTAAAGATCCCTGTTTTTTCTTCGCGCGCGTCAAAATCCGTTCCATTGAAGAATTCGTGTGTCCAGACGAAATCCGAATACTTTCCATTACGACCTGGGAAAGTAAACTTCGTCCACGCATCGATTTCAAACTCTTCTGAAATTTCTTTCGATCGGTCTTCTGGATTGACTTCCACTACTTTAATCGTTTCGAGTTCGTCTGCTGCAGCTTTATGGTTCATGACAACATCCGCATAAACAGCGATATCGTTCTCATGGGCAACTTCGATTGCTTCGACCAGTTCATCCTTTGTGCCATATTTCGTCCGGACCGTTCCTTTTTGATCGAACTCGCCTAAGTCATAGACATCATAGATGCCGTATCCTGTATCTTCATCCGACTGACCTTTCGATGCTGGGGGAATCCACACGGACGTGATGCCAGCAGCACGCAATTCAGGCGCTCGTTCTTTCAAACGTTGCCAGTGCTTTCCATCATTCTCTACATGCCACTCGAAAAACTGCATCATCGTATGGTTACGTTCCATCTCTCTTCGCTCTCCCTTAGTTACTATAGTATGAATATTATTACAATACCTTTACTATTCCCCGAGCGAACAAAAATAAACGCTTCCCGTTTGCAACGAGAAGCGTTCAACCAAATGGACCCTGCAGGACTCGAACCTGCGACCGGACGGTTATGAGCCGTCAGCTCTAACCAGCTGAGCTAAGGGTCCTTAAGTAATAGTAGCGGCGGAGGGAGTCGAACCCACGACCTCACGGGTATGAACCGTACGCTCTAGCCAGCTGAGCTACACCGCCATGATGTATGTTTCTTACTCTTATTAGATTACGAGATGTGACGAAACTTGTCAATATGCTATTTCAAAAAAATAAACAGCTGATTTCATTTTTTTCGAAATCAGCTGTTTTAAAATAAGTCTACGCTTAGTTCATTAATGCTGTCCGCTGTTCAAGGACGAGATCCGTGATGTTCACAGCGTGATCGCCGATTCGTTCAAGGTTTGAAAGTAAGTCGACGAAGATCATTCCCGCTTGTCCTGTACATTCACCAGCATTCACGCGAAGTACATGCTGTTTACGGAATGAACGTTCGAATGCATCAAGTTTCCCTTCAAGTTCAAGAACTTTTCGTGCCCGCGTGACATCGTCTTCTTCGACGGCGCGAATCGCACAAGCGACGATTTCTTGTGTCAGGACATACATCTCATCAAGCTCTCGCTTCGCAGATGTGGTGAACTGAATCCGGTTGACGATCTGGAAGTCGATTAATTCAACGATATTCTCAACATGATCACCAATCCGCTCAAAGTCATTGACGGCGTGCATCAATAACGAATGATCGTTTGATTCACGTTCTGATAAATCATGTGCTGCTATTTTAACGAGATAACTCGTCACTTCTGTATTCAGGTAGTTGATCGCATATTCAATCTGCTCGGATTCTGAAACATCTTTTTTATCATGCGATTGCGTGTAACGGTGTGCTTTTGCAAGTGCGTCTTTTGAGAATTCACCCATACGCAAAACTTCAAGTTTCGCTTGGTTTAAGGCAAGCGCAGAAGATTGATTTAAGATGTTTTGATCGAGATGACGCGGTTTTGAATCGATCGTCGTATCCGTACCTGGTACGATTTTTTGAACGAGCCATGCGATTTGTGCGATGAACCAACATTGAATCAATGTGTTGACGACATTGAACGTTCCGTGTGCAAAAGCAATTTGCATTTTCGGTTCTAAACCAAGCGCATCTGTAATCCATGCGATGAAGCTTGAGAACACTGGTAATGCAATCAAGAACAAAATTGTTCCGATGATATTGAAGATGACGTGTGCGGCGGCTGTCCGTTTGGCTGCGATCGACGCACCAAGTGCTGCAAGTACTGCCGTAATCGTTGTTCCAATGTTATCACCGAACAAGACCGGTAGTGCCGCTTTGATATCGATCATGTCACCAGCATACAACTCCTGTAAGATACCAATCGTCGCAGATGACGACTGAACAAGAACTGTAAAGATAGTTCCGACGAATACACCAAGCAATGGGTTATCCGACATCGAGACAGTCAACTCTCGGAACCAGGCACTTGATTCGAGCGGAGCCATCCCGTCCCCCATCAATGTGAGACCGTAAAACAATGCACCGAAACCAAAGAAAATCTGTCCGATATACTGAACACGTTCTTTATTGAAGAAGAAGATCAAGAAAGCACCAATGGCGATTGCCGGAAGTGCCGCTTCTTTAACATTGAACCCGATGATAAAGGCCGTGATCGTCGTACCGATGTTCGCTCCCATGACGACACCAATTGCTTGTCGTAAATTCATCAGACCTGCACTCACGAGTCCGACGACGATGACAGTCGTACCGGATGACGATTGAATCAATATCGTGACGACGATACCTGCTAAGATACCTAATAGTGGATTCGTCGTATACTTATCGAGGATATAACGTAATCGGTCTCCCGCTGTTTTTTGGAGACCATCTCCCATATACTTAATACCGAAAAGGAAAATCCCAAGTCCACCGATGAAGGTAAAAATCATTTCCTGCAAATCATAGTTCATCTTGCCAGCTCCTTTATTTGATGTGGATTGATGTGTTTGTAAAGTTTATTTTTTCGACCCCCCTATTATGTAAAGGTCTAATGAACTTGTAAACAGTTTTCCCGATATCCAATTGTTAAGGTTTTATTAATCTGTACCACTACAATAATTCCTTTATTTATGAACAAATAGACAAACCAAAAAATCTGTTATAAAACAATGGAAAGAGTGATATTCTTGTCTTTTTTACGTCAACTCATTAATTACTTACAAACTTCATTAATTCCAAACCGCTCGTTTTTACGACTTCGTCTATCAGATGTTTCTTTGTATTTCTGTGGATTGGCTTGGATTTCACTATGGACGACGATCATCGATTCCTTCTTTTTACAAAAAAATATTCCAATCGTGATTTGGTTCGTTCTCCACTTCATCTTCATCGCTATTGCGGTCTTACTGTATTTGCTCTTGATGGCATATCTGACGAAAGGATTCGTTCGTCTGTTACTCCCCCGTCCATGGGCATATCGTCAGACGTTCCCTTATACGGTTGCAACGAATCTATGGACCTTCCCCCTTGGCATGTTTCTTTACCAATTGGGGCATCATCAAATAGGAGTTGCTTTACTCATCCTCGGGCACTTCATTTACACGTTGGTGCCATTATGGATTGCCCGTTCCCCGAAACCTCGCGCGTCACGTAAATCTCGATGAGTATCAAAATCAGGCGTCCGACGGATTGACGGACGCCTTACTTTCATTAAACAATTGTAAATGTTCGATTTTCGTTCTTGTTTCTCGATTTTTAGGGAATAGTTCGATATGATAGAAAAGGTAAACATAAACAATATGGCGGTATGCCACAAAAGGAGATTTTCGATATGCCGAAAATGGTCCATCGCTCTAAGACTCGTCCCGTTCGTGTAGGGGACCTTGTCATTGGTGGAAATAATGAAGTCATCATCCAAAGTATGACGACAACTAAAACACACGACGTCGAAGCGACAGTCGCTGAAATCCTACGTCTTGAAGAAGCTGGTTGCCAAATCGTCCGCGTCGCTTGTCCAGAAGAACGTGATGCGCTCGCACTTGCAGAAATCAAAAGCCGAATCAACATCCCGCTTGTCGTAGACATCCACTTCAACTATAAACTCGCGCTCATGGCGATCGAAGCTGGCGTCGATAAAATCCGGATCAACCCAGGTAATATCGGTCGCCGCGAAAAAGTCGAAGCCGTCGTGACAGCAGCAAAAGCGAAAAACATCCCAATCCGTATTGGGGTAAACGCTGGTTCACTCGAAAAGCACATTCTCGAAAAATACGGTTATCCAACAGCACGTGGTATGGTCGAAAGTGCCTTGCACCACATCAAGATCCTTGAAGACCTCGACTTCCATGACATCATCGTTTCATTGAAAGCATCAGACGTACAGTTGGCGCTTGAAGCATATCAACTTGCTTCTGAATCGTTTGACTATCCACTTCACGTAGGGATTACGGAATCGGGTCCACTTCGTTCTGGTTCATTAAAATCAGCAGCAGGACTTGGAGCGATCCTCTCACGCGGAATCGGAAATACGGTTCGTGTATCTCTTTCAGCGGACCCTGTCGAAGAAGTAAAAGTCGCAAAAGAAGTCTTGAAATCATTTGGTCTCGCAGCCAACGCTGCGACATTGATCTCATGTCCAACATGTGGTCGGATCGAAATCGATTTGATGTCGATCGCTGCAGAAATCGAAGACTATATCGAAAATATCCAAGCGAACATCAAAGTTGCTGTTCTTGGTTGTGCAGTCAACGGTCCTGGTGAAGCACGTGAAGCCGATATCGGTATCGCCGGCGCTCGTAACGAAGGATTGTTGTTCCGCCACGGAGAAATCATTCGTAAAGTACCAGAAGCAACAATGGTCGAAGAATTGAAAAAAGAGATCGATGCCATCGTCCTCGAAAAACAGGCTGAAAAAGAAGCCGAAAAAGCAAATCACGTATAAGATAGGGGCTCCTCTTTCATGAGGAGTCTTTTTTCGTATCTCGATTTCGACTATGTTATACTAAGTGAAGAAAAATTCTTAGAACGTGGGTGACTGTAAATGAAAATTGGAATCGACATCGATGGAACAATCACACATCCATCCTCTTGCTTCACTTACATGAATAAACATCTCGGAACGTCGATTGACTTCAATCAGGCGTCTGAATATGAATTGCATACGTATACGGATATGAATCAAATCGAATTTTGGGACTACATGGTGAACTCCGGTCACGAGTCAGGAATTTATCGTGAGTCCATCCCTCAAGAACATGTTCGCCACCACTTATGGAATTTGCGGAAGCAATATGATCTCCATTACGTGACAGCACGATCGGAACTCGTTCGTCCTGTAACTGAAGAGTGGATCAAACAACATGAACTTCCTCTTGATTCCTTAATCATGACGGGATCACACGACAAAGTACAAGTCGTCCGTGATTTATCACTCGATTTGTTTATGGAAGATCGATTAGAGAATGCTGTGCAGATTGCAGAAGATACATTCATCCCTGTGATTTTGTTCGACGCACCTTATAACCGTAAAGCCGTACCGAATAATGTTATTCGTGTCGCTTCATGGAATGAGGCTGTTCAAGAGATTCAAAAATTTGCACCGATTCGTTAAAACAGCCGATTAGGCTGTTTTTTCCGTTTTTCATGTTATTGAACTCTGAGATATCTTACAATGATTTTCGTTTTAAATTTTAAAATAGGAAGTGCTTCATGATGCTTGCTACAGTGAATATCTTTTTTATTAATATTTGTATTATTTTTCTCGTTTCTACGTTCGCCTTTTATCTGCTTCGTGATCGTTTACCGATTCAACCCGACTCGATGATATCTACTCGGCTGTATTTTGGTTTTGCTAATGGGATCACCGGTATTCTTCTTATGCATCATGCGATCGATTTAAACGGCGCACTGATTGATTTGCGTTTATTACCCCTCGCTTTATCCGCTTTATTCGGTGGTAACATCAGTATCACAGTGACGGGATTAATGCTTTTGATTTATCGTTTTTTAATCGATAATGGCGATTCTATAAATGCCTTACTTAGTTCTGTCATGACGCTACTCGGTTTTTTGATGCTGTCATTTATTTGTCGTCGGTTCATTACACGGCAAGGATATTTTTTTACCGCCATCGTGACAGTCGGTTCTCTACTTGTTCTTTGGCGACTGATTACGAGTAATTCCCCTGTAGATGCCTGGAGGACGATTTATATTCCTTATTTCATCTTAACGATTGGCGGAGCCTTTTTGTTTTATCGTTTGTCACTACTCCTGCAACAACATTTTGTTCTTTACTCTTATCAATCCTATCTCGCTTCGACCGATCAATTAACAAGGCTTGCGAATCGACATGTCATTTTGGAAAAGGTCACGACGCTTGAAAAAAACAGAGCTTCTTGGGGCGTCATCTTGTTTGACTTAGATCACTTCAAGAGTGTGAATGACACACATGGTCACGCCGGCGGCGACGCCGTCTTGCGCCATTTTTCGATTGTATTGAATGAACATTGTCCCGCACCTATCACGGTTGGTCGATATGGCGGTGAAGAGTTCATCGTCATCATTCCAGATTGTGACCTTTACGAACCTATTCATTTAGCAGAAACAATCGTGGCAGCCGTTCAACAAACGCCATTTGTCATGCAGGATCACGCTGTATCGATCACGGTATCTGCTGGAATTGCTTACGCTCATCATCAACCCGCTGAAATGGTCTTCAAGCAAGCAGATATTGCTTTGTATGAAGCAAAAACACAAGGTCGAAATCAATATCGACTGTACCAATCATAAATACTGTATGAAAAAGCCACTTCTCTCCGAAAGGTTCGGACTGAAGTGGCTTTTTAGGTATTAATGAATCGTTCCTTCATTCGATTTTTGTAGTAGACAGATGATTTCTTCGAGTGGTACCGGTTTAGCGAAGAAGTAGCCTTGGAACAAATGAATCCCGATTTCTTTGGCAATGCGTACTTCTTCTCCCGTCTCTACCCCCTCGACGATACATTCGACATGCATCGACTGACTCAATTGAAAAATCGACTCAAGGATCGATTGTCGTTTCTCTGATGCTCCGATTTGTTCAATGAATTGCTTTGGAATCTTTAATTGACGTAACGGTAATAAACGTTCGAGGACGTGATACGAGGCATGACCAGTCCCGAAATCATCAAGAGAAACTGGAAAATCGAGTGTTTTGATGCGCTTGAGCGCTCGATGAATCGATTGACTCTCAAAATCAAGCGACTGACTTTCCGTGATCTCGATCTTAATCTGTTGCGGCTTTAGTGCATACTTGAGTAGCGTTCGTTCAATGAATGGCATGAATGACTCACTCGTCAATTGTCGTGGCGATACGTTAACCGATAAGGTAAATTCATCCGGAACGAGACCGATCAATGCTTTACGCGTCTTACACCCCTCCTCAAAAATCCATTCTCCTAGACGAATCATCAAGTCACTTTTTTCAGCAATCGGGATGAAGACGGATGGTCGATCAGCTCCTTGCAACGAGGTCTTCCAGCGAACCAATGCTTCAAGACCAATGAATTGTTCTGATCGAACATCGTACTGCAATTGATAGACGAGGTGAAAGTCCGTTTCAATATTAGCCTGTGCTAATGATTGTGCTGCTTTGACTCGCAATTCTTGATCCTTTCGCCAGGCTTGGTCAATGCACATCACACGTTCATTTTGTTGAGCGGCTTCCTGTAGCGCAGTCAATAACTGCTGTACTCGACGCTTCCGATTGTCCGTCGCCCCTTCTCCATTATCGATGACGATGGATATGTTGACGTAGACATGATGCCCTTCGATTTCGTAAGGTATGGAAATTTCTTGACTCAATTTTTCCATCGCTTCCTTACATGCCACCTTGTCCGGCTTTTTCATGACGATCAATAACGTTCCTGCTTCGATTCGAGCAAACGCTTGATAAGGAGGTAGTTTTCGCTTGAGCCGTTCAATACATGCTCGTAACACTTGTGACTGAATGTCTTCTCCAAAATACCGTGCCAACTCATAATAATTTTCTAAATGAATCCCGACAAAAATGAGCTGTTTTTCAGGTCTTGGGAAATCGACTTCGTTCAATCCTTGACGATTCAAAACACCTGTTTCTTCGTCACAGCGTGCCGTATCGTGTAGTTGTATCGCCAAATCATTCAAACGATTTAAATTACGGATATGCAAGTGATTGATGACAAGGGCGATGGAAACACCAATTATAATCATGCCAATTCGTCCATAATGATCAGTCGGATCAATTTTCACCGTCACGTTATCGGCATTCCACATGACGTAAAAACTAGTTGCGATGGCAATGATGATGGCGTACCACATCATGATTCGTTGATACGAAATCAAAGCGATCATTAAAAACAAAAAACTGCTAGCCCAAACGGTGACCGCCGCATAAGGTAAAAAACTAATCGAAGTGATTGGAACAACGAGCAACATCAAGGACAATAAGTGGGTTTGCAACACCACGTCCATCTTACGACGACTGATATAAAAAATAAAAATCCCCATGAGGACTAAAAATGAAATAATGACAGAACGACTTAAATATGCATTCTTTATCGTCTCTTCCGTCGTCGTATAAATGATTAAAGCGCCAACAAGCATCATGAAAAGGGCAAAATTTCCGATCCACCATTGTTGTTTCCGAACAATGTCCTCCATGTATTTCCCTCCTTTCCATTAGTTTTTTCGTATATAGGTTTCGACATCGCTTGATGATACTCCTATCGTATCGAATGTGTCAATTCTTTCCTAAAAAGAAAAGTCTTCCCTCATACATGTCGTGGAAGACTTTTCTCTAACATTTATTGTCCTATAAACCAAATCGTCCTAACTCTTCGATGACATCCGTTGCTAACAAACTACTTGGATGTAATCGTCGTTCAACTTGTTTTGAAGCACACGCATACCACTCCGCTCCTAGCGCTAGCGTTTTTTCGACATCTCCTGATGGATGTTGCGCAAGGAGACTCGTTAAAATTCCAAACAAGGTATCCCCGCTTCCTCCCTTTGCGAGACCACTCGATGCACCAGAGATGACAAACCCACCTCCATTTGGTTTAGCGATTAAAATGACATGGGATTTCAAAACGACAGTTACTTGATGCAAGACGGCATACTCAGTTGCTTGACCGAATAGATCATCTTGAATACATGCAACAGTCTGATTCGTCATCCGAGCGAATTCGCCAATATGCGGTGTGACGATGATCGGCGCGGTTCGTTCTGGGTAACTTTCTTTTATTAGTGCTCCGGCATCTAATACTACCGGTAAATCACTCTCAAGTAGATGATCCACCCATGTTTCGGCTACTTCTTGCGATAAACCAGGACCGATTCCAACTGCTGATATGGAAGATAGCACGTTCTGAATCGCCGGTAACGTCTGGTCCACGACCATCGCTTCCGGTGCTTGGACGACGATCCCCTGTTTCGCAAGTGACGTCGTCGCGACTTGTAGTTTACCGACTCCCGTTCTTAGGGCTGCCCGTGTCGCAAGTTGAATGGATCCCGGCATCGTGTCACTTCCTCCAATCAATAATGCCGTTCCGTATGTCCCCTTGTGACCGTATGGTTCCCGCTTAAACAAGGAAGCCAGATCCTTCGGTGAGACGCGCCATTCACCAAAAGCCGGTAATCCGATATCTAGCGTTTCTGATTCTCCATAAAACGGTGCCGTCCGTATCAAAAAGGTAGATCGTTTCATCGCATGCAATTGAAATGTCGCATCTGCTCGAATCGCTATCTCTTTGAATCCTATAGTATGGTCCGTTGGCACACCGCTCGGTACATCTATTGCATAGATGCGTGCTCCTTGCTGCTTTTGTTCCGATACGAATGTACACTGCGCCTCGAATTCCGGATTAATCCGACCTGGATCAAATCCAGTACCGTATAAGGCATCCAAAATGACATCATATCGACCACATGGTTTTTCGGCTACAAGTCCGAACGCTTCTGCATAATGAGTATGAATCGTTGCAATATCCGAACGACTCTTTCCAAACGGAGTGAATAGCGTGACATCGAATCCGTCACGTATCAGTTCGCGACCAATGACATAACCATCCCCACCATTATTGCC